>CANFNN010000132.1 GCA_947448095.1 Bacteriovoracaceae bacterium
CCTTCTATCGGTAAAAGACAATGGTCAGGGTATTTACCCTGGAATCCTTGAAAAACTTTTCACTAAAGGTTTTACGACTAAGAATACTGGAAATGGGCTTGGACTGTTTAATGCAAAACAAGATATTGAAGCTGTGGGTGGGACGATTGTTTGTGAGTCTGAAATAGGTAAGGGGACGACGTTTACTATCAGTCTTCCAAAGTCTGAAGCTCCGTCGACCTTCATTGGATCCATTGATGCGTACAAGTATGAAAGAATCATAGTTCTTGATGATGATCCGGCTTTTCATGAAGTTTGGGCCAAACGCCTTGAGGGTCTTGAATCCAAGGTTGAGCATATTCACTCCGTGGAAGAGATGCTGAATAAGTATCAGGCCCTACACCCTAAAATCCTCCTTCTAAGCGACTTTGAGTTAATGGATAAGCAAATGGACGGGATCGATACGATTCTCAAACTCGGGCATTCTGAGCACTCTGTTCTCGTTACCGCTCGAAATGAAGAAAAGGCGATCCAGGACCGCTGTCTCGCCGCAGGTATAAAGCTCTTACCTAAGTCCCTCGTGAATTATGTGAAGGTTGTTGAAGAAAGTGCTGAATCTTCCAAGGTTGAGTCTGCTGCCGAGTCAGTATCCACTCAGGACGCTCAGACTTCGATCGTTTTGATTGATGATGATAGGCTGATACACTTAAATTGGAAGTCTTATTGTCAGAAGAATGGATTTCAATTCCATGGATTCAAATCGATTGCCCAGTTTATTGCGTTTTCAACTGGGATTGATAAAGGTTCTAAGATTTATATTGATTCTAATCTTGAGGATGGGATCAAAGGGGAGATTGAGTCTGAAAAGATCTTTGCACTTGGCTTCTTGAATCTCTATCTGGCTACAGGGTATGAGAAAGGGTCGATTCAGAAACCGGCCTGGATTATAGAAATTTACTCAAAAAGTCCGGAGAATATTACATGAGCTTTACTTATGAAGTTGGAACGTTGACTGGTTCTGAATATGTTGAGCTTATAAAGTCTGTTGGGTGGAAGATCGGAAAGGATTTAATCTTAAGGGATGTAGATAAAGCTCTGAGTACGACTACATACATTGTAGTCGTAAGGGATTCTGAGTCCAATGTCGTTGCCGCTGGCAGAGTCTTTTCAGATGATCTTACCATGTCGTTTATACCTGATATTCTAGTTATGCCTGATTTTCAACGTATGGGATTAGGAAGAGTAATTCTAGATATGATAAAGGCGCGTTATGGCCATACAATTTTTTATTTTGGTGGGCAGCCATCACAAGAGGAATTTTATGAAAAGCTTGGATTCAAGAAAGGTATGACTTCGTTTACGGGACGTTTTTCACCTAACGCATTTTTTGATTAAAAATTAAATATTGAAAATCTTTTCTTAAAGTCCGTAGAATATTGTTTCTTAAAGCAAACTTTTCTTCCAAACGGCTTCAAACCGAGAACCATTTGGCAATTCACTACCTAAAATAAGTTTTTCTTCTTTTATTAGGAAACTTCTTTTCTCAGCGGAATTGTTCCGCCCCTGTTGAGAACATAACGTTATGTTATGAAATAGAATATTTTCAGATGTCACTTCATAGCGGCCTACGTAACTGAGAATATCTTTTTTTGTCTCGATTTCTTGTTTGAATAGAATCAGGACGGAAAGTGATCCATCGCTTGCGTAATTGATCTCCCCCTTTAAATATTCACTGGTAGGCGTATAGACTCCAGCTTTGTCATAGGTTCCATGCTTTAAAAGAGAATAGCGACCAATCATTTTATTCATTATTAGTCCGTTGAAATTAATTTATAATAATGCCGAAGAACTCAGAGAACATTAAGTCACCTGACTCATCTTTGAATTCAACTGCCCACAAGCCGCCAAGATCTCATCACCCTTAGTGGCGCGAATGAGAGTGGGGATCTTGTAGCTATCGAGAATGGATTTGAAATGTTCGACCTTAGAAGTTTCTGGGCGCTTGTAATCAGTTCCGGGAAAGGGATTGAAGGGGATCAGGCTCACGTAAGCGTTCTTGCCCTCAAGAAGTTTCCCTGTCAGGTGGGCATCCTCATCAGAGTCATTGAAATCTTGAATCAGTAAATATTCATAAGTCACAAAACGATTTTTACCCCTGGGAATCGCCTGTACGTAGTTCAAGACCTCTTCTAAAGGGTAGCGCTTATTAATGGGAATGAGCTGGTCTCTTTTTTCTTTGATCGGTGAATGTAGTGAGAGTGCTATATTCACATCCGGCATTTCATTTTTCCAGCGCTCAAGCCCAGGTAAATAACCGGCGGTAGAAATGGTGATTTTTTGATCGGCGACACTCAGGCCATGCTGGGATAAGAAAATCTCACAAGCGTTTTTGACAGCATCAAAGTTATGCAGAGGCTCACCCTGACCCATAAAAACGATATTGAGAATCTTGTCATCTCCAGGGCGATTTTTAGTCAGCCACTTCTGGCTCTCTGTAAACTGGCCAATGATCTCTTCGGTTTTAAGACTTCTTGCCAGGCCTTGAATACCTGTGTGGCAGAAGGAGCACTTCATGGCACACCCAACCTGGGAAGAAAGGCAGATGGTGTATTTATTATTGAAAGGAATGAGAACTGTTTCTATCTTGAGGCCGTCTTGGAGTTCAAAAAGAAATTTCACTGTTTTATCACTTGAAGCCTGAATGGTGTGAACCATAGGTAAATCAAAAGTCATATTTTCCGCAACAAAGGCGATGGATTTTTTGGCCAGATCAGTTAGGCACGGTTCCGTTTTTCGTTTTTTATAATGCCAATTAAACAGAAGGCCTGGTCCAGAAGCTGGTAGGCCATGAACGCGAAAGAGTTCTTGAAGTTCAGATAGTGGGTATTGATAAAAAGATGTTTTCACTCAGCAAAAATAGCATAAATCATCCGAGTAAGTCAGTTGGGAATGTCTGCTTAATGATATTGCTCAGGTATTGATGTCTGCATGAATCGAGGTAACTACCTAGATTTAATGACGAAAGCAGGCTTGCAGCCTTGATCAAATCCTTACAAATCTTTGCATGATTTTGTAAGTAATTCGGTCTATACGGATCATTTTTTTAAATCATACCATTGAAGCAGGTTATTTTTTCAGTCAAGGAGTTAGACTTGAAATTTTTCACAACTGCTTTGTTATGTTCAATGGTTTTCCCTCTCGTTTCTCAGGCATCTGGCTTGATTTACCCTGAGACCTCTATCAAGTTACTTACTAAGAGCAATAGTGCTCTTCAACAAGTTTCTAACGAGCTCAATCTCGGTATTAATTCAGCAAGTTTTAAGCTTGTCGATTCTAAAGAAAGTCTTCTTGGTACCCACAACTACTATCAGCAATTCCTTAATGGAGTTGAAGTAGAAGGTGCTCAGGTTGTCGTTTCTGTAGATAACAATGCTGAAGTGATCAAGGTTTACAATTCAACTGTAGGCGAGTCACTTAAGTCTTCTGATGCTTCGATTCCTTTTCTGTCTGAATCTCAAGCTTTAGAAACAGCTTGGAATCATTTACAGGTAAACGGTAAATTAACCGCTGCTCCTGTTGTGAAATTGGTTTATTCAAAAGGCCTGAACCTCGTTTATAGAATTAAACTGAGTGTTTCATCTCCAGCTGGTCACTTTGACCTAACTGTTGATGCTCAAGACGGACGAGTTCTTGATGTTGCCGATGCTGCCCTACCAAGAATGAAGAGAGCTGAAGCTCCTGTACGTAATAAAGGCAGAGCAATCTTTGGATCATTCTCTTCTGCTTTTCAATCGTTCAAATCTTTAACAGTATCAAAATCTTTGTTAACGAATGAAATTTCGTTCATTAATGGTACAGCTCAAGTATTTGATCCAAATCCAGTGGTGACTTTAGGTCGCACAGATATGGAAGATGATTCTGATGCTTCAATCTTTCTTCCTGCTTATAGAACTGAAGACTTGAAAGACATTTCATTTGTTAATGGTGTTTATTCACTTCAAGGTCCTAAAGTTACTTTGATCGATTTTGAAAGCCCGGATGTTGCTCCTTCTACTTCTGCAGATGGTTCATGGATTTTCGAAAGAAAAAATCCTAGCTTCAACGATGCTATGACTTACTTACACATTGACCGCAGTGCTCGTTATATTGAGTCTTTGGGCTTTGTAAATAACCGTGCAGTATTTCCAGATTCAATCGAAGTTGATGCTAACGGTGTAGATGGTGCAGATAACTCTCACTACATTCCTTCTTCTCATCGTCTGGCTTTCGGTAACGGATGTGTTGATGATAACGAAGATTCAGACGTTATTCTTCATGAGCTTGGACACGCCATTCAACATCACATCAATCCTTCTTGGAATGGTGGTGATACTGGTGCTATGGGTGAAGGCTTTGGGGATTACTGGGCTGCTTCATCTTCTGTGATGACTGAACATGGCCGTGAAGGAAACGTGAACTGGGTTTTCAAATGGGATGGACATAACGCTTGCTGGCCTGGTCGTAAGCTAGATTCTTTTTCTCCAGCTTATGATCCTAAAAAAACATACGGTGCTCACTCACAAGTTAATGGTGGTGTATCGGATGAGCTTTGGTCTACTCCGATTTTCCAAGCTTTTCTTGAACTCTATGACAGAGGCGTTGCTCGTGGGGATATCGATAAGATCATTCTTGAAGCTCACTTTGGTCTTGGTTCTGGCGTGACTATGCCGGTAATGGCCAAGTCAATCGTCAAAACAGCTAAGTCACTTTTTCCTAAAGAAAATTATGACCAAGTTTACACAAAGCATTTTAAGAAACAAAAAATTCTCTAAAGATTTTTAAAAGGCTCCGAAAGGAGCCTTTTTTTTTGCCTAATTTCTAACGACTATTGTTTGATGAGCAAGTTTTAAATTGTGTTTCTGAACAGCAGCCATGATCTTGGTAATCACTAAGTCCGCTACCCGATAACGTTGTCCATAATCATGTAAGGAATAAAACACTTTGATCGTCATCCAAGACTCGGTGGTTTCTGTGATTAGAGTCGCAGGGCCTGGAGTCGTCATAATCTCAGGAAGACCTTCAGTGCCTTCTAAGAGCGCCTGTTTTGCTAGCTCAATTGGTGTGTCATACGTAAAGCGAAACACCTGATTCAGGCGAATAGGGCGAAGATTATGCGTCAGAATCACTATCTGACTTTGAGCAATCGTTTTATTCGGAAACATAATCAATTCGTCAGCAAAACTTAACAAAAAAGTCGCCCGCCAGTTAATCTCCTGGATTTGACCCACGCATTTTTGATCCCCGATTTGAATCTCAACCCAGTCGTTTATTTGAAAAGGTCGATCAATTTGAAGGGCAAGACCTGAGAAAAAATTCCCCAAAGTATCTTGGAGAGCTAGACCCAGAACCAATGAGAAGACTGCCGAGGTGGTAGCAATGGTCGCCAGATTCAAATGAAAGACACTTGATCCAATCAGGCCAAAAATAAACAAAGAGAAGACAAAGGTAAAAACGTTCCCAATCAAACGGGGAACACCGGTCGTCATGTTGGAAAAGAAAAGATAAAGATAGACATAAATCTGAGCGACTTTAATGACTGCCACGGCCCCAATGATGAGCGCCATGAGACCGATGTAGCTTGAGATTTTCAACACCATTGGATCGTTAAGGTATTGCCAAAAGAGGATCCAGTGTAAGGCCGCAGTCAAGCCACTCAAAGAAACAAAGAGACTGGTCATTAAAAAACGCTCACGAAGCTGCGAGTGCCTTTTTTTCGATAATTTTCTCAAAAAGAAATAATAAAAGAGGTAGGCAATGAGCATGAAAAAACAAGTGATGGCAAATGCTTCATAATTAATCAGAGGCTGAATCTTTGCCAGAGGTATCCACTTAACGATCATGATTTTTTACCTTTAAAAATACTGAGGTTTAAGTTTTTCGAGAGTTCCTGAAAAACCTTAACACCTCTAACGGAGTGACCTTTTGAATCAATGGGAGGTGAGAAAACGGCAATCCCCATGATCCCGGGAACAACTCCCAAGATCGCTCCACTGACGCCACTTTTAGCAGGAATGCCGACGGAATAGGCCCACTCACCAGAAGAGTCATACATGCCACAGGTAAACATCAGGCTTAAAAGATCTGATACGTACTCAGATTTAATCGCCGTTTTTTGAGTGTGAGGTTGGATCCCATTATTAGCGAGAGTTGCGGCCATCATCGCCAAGTCTTGGGTGTTGGCAAGAATCGAGCATTGTTTAAAATAGAGATCTAGCGACTCATCAATATCATCTTCAATCACATTGAAGTGACGCAAAAGATGAGCAATGGAGCGGTTTCGGTGAGCAGTATTCTTTTCTGATTGGAAAATGGCTTCATCGCCGACCAGAGGATGTCCGATATAATTTTCAAATAACGTCATCACCCTTTTTACGCGCTCAGAAAAGTTGGGTGCCTTAATCAGTGAACTTACGGCGATAGCGCCAGAATTAATCATAGGATTATAGGGAAGGTGGGTTTGCTTTTCTAACTCAACAATGGAATTGAAAGCTTCACCCGTTGGCTCCACACCGACTTTAGTCAGCACAAACTCGCGTCCAAATTCTTCCAGGATCAAACCATAGGTAAAGGGCTTGGAGGTGGACTGAAGGCTGAAGGCGACTTCTGTCTGACCGACCTTAAAAACTTCGCCTTCAACGGTGACCACGACGATCGCAAAATCGTCTGGGTTTGCTTTAGCTAGTTCAGGAATATAGGAGGCGACATGGCCTTCTGAGCAAGACCTATACTTATGGTATAGGACTTCAATAACAGATTGGATATTAGGCACTAAAAGAGGCCTTGTTAGTGAGAATGATTTTTCTTGTTGTAGCGAATAGAAGACCATAGTGACAGACCGATAAGGGCAGCACCAATCAATCCAGTAATGACTTCAGGAATATGCAAAATTGTACCTGAGAACATAATGACTGCTAAAGCACCAATGGCATAAAAAGCGCCATGTTCAATGAAGCGGTATTCGGCCAAAGTTCCTTTTTCTACTAACATAATGGTTAAGCTTCGAACAAACATTGCCCCCACACCTAGACCGATCATGATAATGAAAAGGTTGTTCGTGACAGCAAAAGCTCCCACGACTCCATCAAACGAAAATGAAGCATCAAGTACTTCAAGGTATAAAAACATTCCCATACTGGCCTTGTTCAGATCCAGTTGTTCTGTTTCATCCGGAGATTGTAAAAAGGCGCCAATTCCGTCCACAGCAACGTAGGTCACAAGTCCCCAAATTCCTGAAACGAGAAAAGTCATTTTTTCGTGGTCTTGCTGATACAGCGAGAAAACATACAGAACAATCAGGGTCACGGCGATCTCTACAGACTGGATACGACCAAGTTTACTGATTGGGTTTTCGATAATATCAATCCAGTGAACTTCTTTTTCTTTTTCAAAGAAATACTTCAGGGCCACCATCATCAAGAAAGCTCCACCGTAAGAAGCGATACTCACGTGAGCAGAAAGCATGATTTGTGCATATTCGTTAGGTTTCGTTGCCGCCAAAATTAAAGCATCAATCGGGTTGATGTTGGCCATGATCCCCACTAAGGCCAATGGAAACACTAGACGCATACCGAATACGGCAATGGCTATACCCCAAGTTAAAAAGCGGTGCTGCCAAAGGGGAGTCATTTTTTTCAAGACCACGGCGTTAACGACCGCGTTATCAAAAGAAAGAGAGATCTCGAGAACACTTAGTACCGTCGTCAGGAAGAGGGCGGAAAAACCACCGGCGATGGTCCCAGAATAAAAATGGCCTATTCCAAAAGCGCAGGCGCCTCCAA
>CANFNN010000133.1 GCA_947448095.1 Bacteriovoracaceae bacterium
AAGCTTCACAGTTTTTATTCTGCTCGACCCACTTGCAAGACATGGCACCAGTTCCGCAAAAATCTTCTCTAAAAATAAAAGGGGTACGGCCATAGATACGTTTAAATTCAGCAGTCATGAACTCAACTTCACCTTCAGCATTTTGCACTGATTTTTCGTAATAGTCGTATTTTTGTTCCAGAGTCAGTTGAGATTTCAAGCTACATCCTTTTCAATTAAAATTCGCATTGGGTGTTTAGGGGCAATAAGACTTATAAGCACCCGTTTCACTACTTTCTTTTTTATATCGTCTAAATCCCATATCAATTGGGCCACAGGCCCCTCAAGATTGTAAAGTTCGATTACATCGCGACCCTTAACATTAATCTTTTTGGCCTCTTTAATATCATTCCATTTGACCTTAACCCTCAATGGTTTTTGAAATTTAGGAAGATCAATTGTCTTCACTGCATTGACTCCATTAAAGGTCAGTTCAAAGTAATCATCAGTCGAGGTTCTGAACTTAAAAAAGAAGGGAATAAGCAGCGCCAAAATCAAAGGGTGCTTCATCACAAATCCCACTTCAGGCTCATCAAATACCATCGCTGCTACACGGTCACTGGGCTTTGTAATACGGATCTTATCCGCATGAACACGCGAGAGGACACCTGTTTTTTCAAAAGCAAAAAGCGCCAATAGAAAAATCACCCAGCCGAACTTGACTTTCGTCTGATCAAAACGCCAGAACTGACCTAGGGCGTCTACCCTTTCTGAGTCAGTGAGTTCTTTAAGTTTTTCTAGACGGGGTTCAGGCTTAGATTTTACGATTTTAGGAATATCTATTTTGTCTGGCTCGCTCCCCGAATCGGGGAGCTCATCCAGTTTTATCTTCTTTTCATTTTCCATCAGTAAAACGGATTATTTCTTTTCCATTTTCAGCATGTCGTCCATGATATGAACAGACTCTTCAATCACAGCATCTTTTCTCAGCGTTTTGGCAAAGTCTTCAAATTTTTCTTGAAAAGCTTTTTCTTTGTTGCCACTGAGGTCTTTTACTAAAAGGTCTTGGTTCTCAAGTTCCTTTTTAAAGATATCTGTTTTCTCACGGATCTCTTTTCTTTCTTTTTCAAAATCAACTAAAGACAATGACCGTTTGGTTCTGGCTTTTTGCTCTTTAAACCATTTCATTGATTCAAGAATATGAGCAAATTTTTGATTTTTCTTCACTCGGGCAAGACTACTCGTACGAAGTGCCTTCACATCAAGCTTGTTCTTCCATTTATCAAATTTAACCGGCTTCACTTCGCCCCAAGGAATAGAGTAATCCAGGAATTTTTCTCCTGATTCAAGGTGAGAGAACTGATCCGGCAAAATAATATCCGGAGTCACACCTTTATACTGAGTTGAACTTCCGTTCACGCGGTAAAACTTTTGAATCGTAATTTTAAGAGCACCCAGTGGAGAATAAGATTTCGCCATTGGAGAAACATACCCATCAAGATCCACAACTGCCTGAACAGTTCCTTTACCATGTGAGAATTCCCCACCAACAATCACTGCGCGTCCATAGTCCTGAAGAGCAGCTGCAACGATTTCTGAAGCAGATGCCGAGAAGCGGTTAATTAATACGATCGTTGGTTTTTGAAAATCAATCGTAGCGTCGGTGTCAGCAAGAATATCAACAGCTCCTGTATGGGCCTTGACTTGAACGATGGGACCTTTCTCAATGAAAAGACCAGAGATCATTCTTGCATCTTCCAGAGCACCACCACCGTTGTTACGAAGATCAACGATAATTCCCTCAACGCCTTCTTTATTCAGGCGAACGATTTCTTTTCTCGTATCATCCGTCACGTTTCTTCCAGCGCGGTCATTAAAGTCACGATAGAATTTGGGAATATTGATGTAACCAATTTTAGTTTTATTGGTGGTCAATTCTAAAACAGTGCCTTTGACGTATGATTCATCAATTTCCACCACATCACGAGTGATAGGTACCACTTTGATCAGACCATTTGGTTTTTTCAGAGTCAGTCTGACTTCTGTTCCCTTTTTACCACGAATGAGTTTCACAGCATCTCGAAGACTCATGTCGACGACATCAACTGGCTCTTCTCTACCTTGACCGACTTTCAAAATGATATCTTCTGCTTCAACTTCTTTAGTTTTCCAAGAAGCTGATCCAGGAACAATTTTTTCAACTTTAATATAAGAATTATCTTCTCTTAAGATTGCGCCAATACCTTCAAGCTTTCCAGACATGTCGATGTCGAAATCTTCTTTTTCTTCAGGCACAAGATAATTGGTATGAGGGTCAAAAACTTTTGTGATTGAGTTATAGAACTTGTCCAATTTGTCTGAATATTTTTCGTTCACGAGTCTGGCAAAAATTTTCTTATAACTTTTTAGTACTTTGGCACGAGCGTCTTTTTCTATTTCGACGTCAGATAATTTTTTGTCAGAGGTAGGTTTTTTCTTGTTACCTTTCTCATCAGTGGCCAATCCGTTTTGTTCTTCTTTTGTATCCACAATGCGACTCATGACTTCGTATTTCATGAGTTTGCTCCAATGAGCATAGAGTTCTTTCTCATTAGCAGGAAAATGTCTTTTCTTAGGGTCTGTCTCAATCGTCTCTTTAGAAGAGTAATCAATAGGTTTACTTAGTAAGGTTTCAACATACTTTTCAATCTGCCCAATGCGCTTATTAAGTAGCTCTGAGCTGGCCTCAAGAATAGCTAACTCTCCTGAGATCAACATGTCATCGAACTCACGCTTAAATTTCTCTAATGATTTTACATCCGTTTGGAGAAGAAATTGTTTTCCGTAATCAAGTCTTTCTAAATAGACCTTGAAAGCGTTTTCAGAAAGGGCATTATCAATTTGTTTGTTTGAAAGATGCATGTTTTCTAAAGCACCTTTTAAAATATTTCCTAAAACCACTTCACGTGTGAAGCGCGGCTTTGAAGAAATTAAACTTCCAAGCATCGATGGTTCAGAAGTCTCAGGCGCCTTTTTGTCTTTTTGGGCAAAAGCAGACTGAGAGAGTAAGAGCATACTTAGTACTAGAACATGGGATTTCATGAAACCTCGATTTAAACTCAAGATAAAGGATTTACTTATTTTCTACTCATGGAGCTTCTGAGGCAATCTTTTTAGATGAAGAATTTCAAAATGTTGTCTTAGAATCGTTTCGCCAACTCATCGATCAGCCCGGTCATCTCTTGACCTTTTTTATCATCTTTCTCGCATATGTCTTGCTCTTCCCCTTTCATCATGAGGCGAAGCGTTACCGCACAATCTCCCTCTTTGCTGGGAATCTCGTACTGGCAACGTAAAAATCGAGAAGCAAAATCACGATCCACTCGAAGGGCATCACGCCCAGAAATCTTTTTGATTATTTCATTCTCTTTGTGTTTGAGTCGCAAAAAGTAGTCCCCACTGGCAGTCCGCTCCAGTAAATAGATTTTCTTCTCTTGGGGAATGGCCAAACTAAAGAGTACGGTCTGGGAACGTAGATCGGAGCTGCTTTCTTTAAGGGGCTGCTCTGAATACTGCGCCATGACTGATTGTGATAAGACCAATAAAAGCAGAAGTGCAAAAGGCATAAATCCCTCAAATGTTGAGCTCATCATCTCATGGCCTTAATGACTTTCAAACAAAAGCTTAATATTATCAACTCATGCTCTACTCATTATTAAGACCAATACTCTTTACTCTGCCTCCAGAAACCGCCCATGAACTGACACTTTCTGTGGCCCGTTTAAGTCCTATCCTAGGAAGATTGTCGGGATCGTGTCCTTCAGATCGATTAGCTATTCAAGTTGGCTCCTGCCAATGGAAATCACCGATTGGTCTTGCGGCAGGACTAGATAAAAATGCCGAAGCTTTACCATTTTTTGCCGAGCAGGGATTTGGATCTCTAGAATGTGGAACTATCACGCTGCGTCCTCAATTAGGTAATCCTCGGCCCCGCCTCTTCCGTTACCCAAAAGAACAGAGTCTCCGCAATGCGATGGGTTTTCCCAACGAAGGCCTAATACATATCGCTCCCCGCCTAGGTGGTTTTGAGGCAACTTTGCCGGTAGGCGCAAATATTGGAAAAAATAAGGATTCAAATCCGGAGGAAAGTATCGAAGAGATGAGCATTATGATGGCCACTCTGGCAGATGATGTAGATTATTTTGTGATAAATGTCTCTTCTCCTAATACTCCGGGTTTAAGGGCCTTACAGGAAAGATCTTACCTCTCAGAACTTTTTCAAGAGCTTCAGTCCGTTTCCAAAAAAGATTTATACTTAAAAATTGCGCCTGATCTGGATGAGAAAAAAATCATCGAACTCACGGCACTCGCCACTGAATATAAAATAACCGGATTGATTGCCACCAATACCACCATCATGCCGGAAAGAGGTGTGGGTGGAGTATCTGGAGTGCTGCTAAAAGAGCGCGCGAGAAAAGTCCGAAAACTCATTCTGGATCAAAAATCCCCATTAGAAATTATCGGCGTGGGTGGGATTACGAATTTTCAAGATGTAAAAGATTTCTGGATGGACGGCGGTAAAGCCGTTCAGCTTTACACTGCTTATGTTTACCAAGGGCCAGAGCTACTTAGAGAACTTAACCGCGAGATGATTCATTTTTTAGATCAAAATAAACTTAAAAATCTGACTGATTTTTTTAAGCTTGATTTGAAAGAACGCCAAAAGTGCCTACAACCACTCCCAAAACCAGAGAGTATTTAAAATCCCAAGTCCACCCACAATCAAGACTCTTCCATTCGGTAACAAAGTTGCTGTATGTGAAATACGTGCATCTGTTAATGGAGTTTGATTCGTCCAACTATTCGCGGCTGGATCATATAGTTCTACAGTATTCAATTTTAATGAGGTCCGCTCTATACCTATAGTTCCACCACTAACTAAAACTTTTCCATTTGGTAGCAATGTTGAGGAATGTTGTTGTCGGATTTCTTTTAAGGGCGCTAGCATAACCCAAATGTTAAATTTGGGATCATATAATTCAACACTACTTATAACTCTTGATCCATCATACCCACCAATAATTAATACTTTTCCATCTGCTAATAATGTTGACGTATGTCGACTGCGTCCTTGAGTTAAGGCTGCCTGAGGAGTCCAGCTATTCGTTGTTGGATCATATATTTCGACACTCTCTAAATGTCCTGCATGCCCATAACCACCAACAACCAATACTTTTCCGTCTGGTAACAAGGTAGAAGTATGTTTATATCGAGCTTCAATTAATGATGCTTGCATGCTCCAACTATTCATTTTAGGATCATATAGTTCGACGCTATTTAAAATCCCTGAATAATCCCCGTTCCCACCTATCACTAAGACTTTTCCATTTTTTAAGAAAGTAGCTGTGTGACCGTAGCGATCGTGCATTAACGATGCTTGAGTGCTCCAGCTATTCGTTACTGAGTTATACAATTCGACACTGTTTAAACTTCTTGATAAGTCATCCATTCCTCCAATCACGATAACTTTTTCATTTGTTAACAATGTTGAGGTATGTGAACTACGAGCTTGCGTGAATGGAGCCTTTGTACTCCAAGTATTGGTTCCTGAATCATATAACTCTACAGTATTTAATTTTTTTAAAAAATCTCCACTACCTCCAACAACCAACACTTTCCCTGATGTTAACAATGTCGATGTATGTGAATAACGTGCGTCCGTGAGTTGAACATTTGTGCTCCAACTGTTTGATCCTGGGTCATATAATTCGGAATTAAATAATAAATTTCCTGAATCGCTCACCCCACTAACTGCTAATACTTTTCCATTTGCTAATAAAACTGAATTATGGCCATAACGAGCATCTTTTAACGGAGCTAGAGTGCTCCAGCTTTTCGTTTCCGGATCATATAATTCGACACTGTTTAAATATCCAGAAATGCCGTAACCACCAATCACTAAGACTTTTCCATTGGGTAACAATGTTGAGGTAAACATAAAACGAGCATCAGCTAGCGGAGCCTGGCTGGTCCATGTATTCAGTACAGGATCGTACAAATCGACCCTATTAAAATATGTTATTTTGTCAGTTCCACCAATAACTAAGACTTTTCCATTCGACAATAATGTTGCAGTCAATGACAGACGGGCCTTGATTAATGATGCCCGAGTACTCCAAGTGTTTGTCTCAGGATCGTAGACTTCTACACTGTTTAATATTCCTAAATTATCAGACCCACCAATAACTAAAACTTGTCCATTCGAGATCAATGTTGAAGAGTGTGAACTTCGAACAAAAATCATGGAAGCTTTCGTGGTCCAACGATTCGTTGCGGGGTCATATAATTCGACACTCTTTAAATTTCCAGATGTCTTAACTCCACCAATCACCAATACTGTTCCATTAGCTAATGATGTAGATGTATGGGCATAACGAGCTTCTGCAAGCGAGGCCTGCGTGCTCCAAGTATTCAAGTTAGGATCATATAATTCAACACTTGCTAAATAGCCTGCATCCCCACTTCCTCCAACGACTAACACTTTTCCATTGGATAATAACGTTGAAGTATGGCCATCTCGAGCATCCTTTAATGACGCGCATGTACTCCAATTATTAGTTTTGGGATCATAAAGTTCTACACTATTTAAATATCCTGAATCGCCATATCCACCAATAATTAATACTTTTCCATTTGCTAGCAATGTTGACGTGTGAGACGACCGAGTGTCCTGTATAAACTTTTTTCGAAACGAAAAATCGGCAGTTGATTCTCTGGGGATGCCATTACTTTTTATGCGATCAGCTTTTGAGCACCCAAAACTTAATAGGAGAATGAATAGAGAAATAAAATATTTTATTGGTTTCGTGGTGTTTTTAATGAATGAATTTCGAAGCAAGTTTTTGTTTATTTTAGGATAAATCACTTAAATTCCCATTTCTGCGTGGTACACGTCAATCTGCAGAGATGATAGCCGGCAACAACAGGGTATAGGAATAAAAATTCTCCCATCCTTAATCTGTTTGCACCTGCAATGATTCTTCGAAATATCGGTGAGTTACCGCGGGCTAAATGAATAGAGAGGTGTCTGAAATGACTTGGTCTAACCAGCGTAATGCTCGCAGTTTTTTTCCACATTTTTTTCAATGTAATCAATGATCATGCCGGCGATATCAAGCCCGGTTGAATTCTCAATTCCCTGAAGTCCTGGTGAAGAATTTACCTCTAAAACTAAAGGCCCTCTGGCCGAGCGAAGCAGATCCACTCCCGCCACATTGAGTCCCAAGGCCCGGGCCGAATTCACAGCAACGCGTGCCTCTTCATCAGAAATTTCCACCTGAATTGCACTTCCACCCCGGTGAAGGTTCGAGCGAAACTCTCCTTCTTTGGCCTTTCTCATCATGCTGGCAACAACTTTGTCCCCAATGACAAATGCCCGGATATCACAGCCATTACTTTCTTTGATAAATTCTTGAACTAAAAAATGCGCCTTCATCTGACGAAGTCCATCGATCACTGACTCAGCGGCTTTAGGAGTTTCCGCTAGAATCACTCCTTTGCCTTGAGTGCCTTCGATGAGTTTAATTACACATGGGGCTCCCCCTACCATCTCAATTAATTTTCCTGTCATTTTTGTGGAATGGGCGTAACTTGTAATCGGCAAACCAATTCCTGAGCGCGATAAAATTTGTAAGCAGCGCAGTTTATCTCTTGAGCGAGTAATTGAAGTCGATTCATTCAGTGAATAACTTCCCATCATTTCAAACTGACGTAAAATCGCTGTACCGTAAAACGTAATACTCGCGCCAATTCTTGGAATGACGGCATC
>CANFNN010000134.1 GCA_947448095.1 Bacteriovoracaceae bacterium
CAATTTAATCTTGAAGTGAATGAAAAATTTGCCATTTATAAACCAGTAGCGACTAAAGAGCAGACGAGCCTTGATGGAAATGGCTCTACTAAATACACCTCATACTATTCGCCAGATGTTACTGGTTCAAGAGTTCCAACAGAGAGATTTAACCACGCCGTTTATAAAATGCCGACAGATCCTCTGCTTCAAAACTTTAGCCGCGTAGATATTGATTACAAGGGTGCCCTTGCCGGTAAAGGTTATGAAATTTTTTGGGTTGAGGATTCTTATTTTGATCTCTACCTTCTGCACGTTCAGGGTGGGGGAAGAATCAATATTGAAAATGCGGACGGTACTAAAGAAAGAAAATTTTTAAGCTACGATGGGAAAAATACTCGCTCATTCAAAATGATCTATCACTACCTCGTGGATAAGGGCTACCTTAAGCCAGAAAATGCTTCAATTCCTAATCAGCGTAAATTTCTTCAAGATAATCCGGATAAAGAAGAAGAAGTTTTTGGGACTTGTCCTTCGTATGTTTATTTCAAAGAATCAAATCAAGAACCTATTGGTCTAGACGATATTGAACTGACAGAAGGGCGCTCACTAGCGATGGACTCTAAAATTTATAAGACCACTGGTCTGATTAATTTTGTTAAAACTCAGAAAGCAAGCCACGTAGGAGAAGACGGTAAGGTTGTTAAAGTGCCGTTCTCGCGTTTTTTCATTGGTCAAGATACTGGCGGTGCGATTAAAGGCAATGCTCGTTGTGATTTATATTTTGGTTATGGACCATTAGCAGAGCTTACGGCCTATAACATGAACGAAATTGGTGAGCAGTACTTTTTGATCAAAAAATAGATGTCTCTTCTTTTTTTCTTTTTCACTTCTCTTATTCTAAGCGCTCAGGAAATTACTCCCACTGAGCGCGTAGAGCAGTCCCTCATTTTTGAAGATGACCTTGATTTTCAGATGCTAGAAAAAGCCATTGACCGTCAGCTTGAAAGTTTTTCCAAGAGGGGTCTCAAGGGCACGATTCAGTTCGGATCTAAAGTCTATCCTAAGACCATTCTGAGTGAGTCTTTAGTGGAGCTCAAAAGACTCGCACTACTTGCCAGGGAATGTCTCAAAGGTTCGACCAAAGAGATTTGTGACGGCGAGTTTTCCCTCAAGATGAATCAGGCCTTTGCAATTTATCGACCGCTGCCAAAAAGTTCGGAGCGCGGCTATAGTGAGAAAAAAACATTCTTCACCTCATATTACACGCCTGATTTTCGGGGATCTAGAGTTCAAACGGATGAGTACACTCATCCTATTTATGCCCTTCCAGAAAATGAAACTGACCGAAAGCTTTCAAGAGTGGAAATTGATCTGGATCATAAACTTGCCGGCAAGGGGCTAGAGTTTTTGTGGGTCAAGGAAACGCTATTTGATATTTATTTTATGCACATTCAGGGTGGGGGACGAGTGGTTCTGCCTGATGGATCTCAAACCTATCTCAGTTACACCGGAAAAAATGGTCAGAAGTTTGAATTCGTTTCTAAATACTTAATTGAATCTGGGCTCATGGAGCGCGGAAAAACGAACTACTTTACCCAGCGCTCTTTTTTAGAAGAGCATCCTGAATATCAACGGGCGACTTATGAAACTGCGCCGTTTTTTATTTATTTTAAAGAAACAACTGAAGAGCCTCATGGCTTAGATGATATTTCTCTGACTGAAGGCCGAAGTCTTGCTTGGGATAATACGATTTATAAAACTCTTGGCGTGATTAATTTCATTCAAACTGTCAAAACGACTCACTTAGATGATAACGATAAACCTGTAAAAGAGCCTTTCTCTCGTTTCTTTTTGGCCCAGGACACAGGATCTGCTATTCGCGGTAATGCTCGCTGTGATCTTTATTGGGGCTACGGGGAACAAGCCTTGTTTGTGGCCGGAAAAGTCATGGAATTGGGTGATCAGTACTTTCTGATTAAGAAGATCTAGAAGAAGACAGCCCTGACCTTTCGGCCAGGGTGTACTCATTATCTTAACGGGGAAAACCAACAAACGTTCTGATAGATCTAGATTAAGGGATGGGTCCCAAAAGTGGGAAAAAAAAATGTCCCAACTGATTTTAGGCGGGATTCAAAGAATCAAAATACTTCACTTCAAGCTTAGGATGATCATTTTTAAGTTTATTCATCAAGGCCTGAGTGCCAAATTTTTCTGTCGCGTGATGTCCGCCAGCAAAATAATGAACACCGGCCTCCTTAGCGTCATGCCAGTTATACTCAGAGATTTCACCCGTCAGGTAGGCATCCAGTCCTTCTTCCATCGCTTTCACCCAGTCATTATTTGCTCCGCCTGTGATGATCCCAATGGTCTTAATCAATTTGGTTTCATCCGGTGAAGCTAGTATCACCGCGTGGCCTAAAACCGCTACTAGCTTCGTTTGAAGCTCTTTGGCAGACAGAGGGTTAGGGAATGTTCCTTTGGTGCCTAGGGGCTGCTTTTTATAAGGAGCAAAAGGTAGAAGATCCTTGAGCCCTAATTGATTGGCGAGGGCCACGGCATTTCCAATCTCAGCGTTTCCATCGAGAGGTAAGTGATAAGCAAAAAGATTGAGATCATTTTTTACGCATAATTTAAGTCTCTCCCCCCAGGCGCCAGTGACCGTGCGGGCACCTTGGTGTTTCCAGAAAATGCCGTGGTGAACGACTAATCCTTGAGCACCCCAGTCGATTGCCTGTTTAATGGACTCTTGCGTTGCAGAAACGGCAAAGGCGAGTCGCGTGATATCAGTACTTCCCTCAATCTGCAGTCCGTTAGGAGCGTAATCTTCAAAGAGCTGCGGAGTCATGAGTTGATTCAGGTACTGCAAGAGATCATTTTGAGTGAGTGACATGGACGCGTCCTTTTCAATTAAGCTTCATTCCCTTACAATCATCCTGTCTAAACAAAGGATTGAAAATGAAATTAAAACCAGGATTAGTATTTGGGTCAGCTCTTGAGGATCTGTATCACTATGCTAAAGAAAATAAATTTGCGATTCCCGCCGTTAACGTGATTGGGACTAATACTGTTAATGCTGTTCTCGAAACGGCCAAACTGGTTAATTCCCCGGTCATCATTCAGTTCTCTAATGGCGGCGGACAATTCTATGCCGGAAAATCGCTTAAACTTGATAACGATAAAGCAGCTGCCTTAGGGGCGATCTCAGGAGCTCATCACATTCAAATGATGGCCGAGCACTACGGCGTTCCAGTGGTGGTTCATACCGATCACGCGGCCAAGAAGCTTTTGCCGTGGATTGATCATATGCTTGAAGCGGGAGAGGCAAATTTTAAAGCGAATAAAAAACCTCTTTTTTCTTCCCACATGTTGGATCTCTCAGAAGAGTCCCTTGAAGAAAATATTGAGATCTCGTCAAAATACTTTAAGCGCATGAGTGCCATGCAAACAGGTATTGAGATTGAGTTAGGTGTGACTGGTGGAGAAGAAGACGGTGTGGATAATTCTCACATTGATAACTCAAAACTCTACACTCAGCCAGAAGATGTGGCCTATGCTTATGCTCACTTAAAAGAAGTGGGATCAAACTTTACGATTGCGGCTTCTTTTGGAAACGTTCACGGTGTTTATAAATCAGGAAACGTGAAACTCTCTCCTATCATCTTGAAAAACTCTCAAGACTTTGTTCAGAAAAAATACGCTACTGGTGCTAAGCCTGTTTCATTTGTCTTTCACGGTGGGTCTGGCTCACTTCAATCAGAGATTCGTGAAGCGATTGACTACGGTGTGATCAAAATGAACATCGACACCGACATGCAGTGGGCTTACTGGGAAGGGATCAAGAACTTCTACGAAGATAAAAAAGCTTACTTACAGTCTCAGCTCGGAAATCCAGAAGGTCCTGAAGCGCCTAATAAAAAATATTATGATCCACGTGTATGGCTTCGCAAAGGTGAAGATAGTTTTGTGAAACGCTTAAAAGTGGCCTTTGAAGATTTAAATAACATCAATCGTAACTAGTTTTTAGAATTTTTAGGCGTGAGTTTCTATTTTGGAAGCTCACGCCCAATGCATCTGATCAGTGTTTAAACGTTAAACAATCACTACTTTCTCCTACCGCTTTTTCAGAAATAGAAGTTCTGCAAACCTTATCAAGCTCAGGGAGCTTTGAGTTTGTATCTATTTGCTGTCTTGAAACGCCAACGTAATCGATATAGAGAGTTTCATACACGCGTTTGACTGCACTGGTTTGAAAGGTGTGAATCTGAACAACCTCTACTAGGCATCGAATTTTGCAGGAAGCATCCAAAAGTAAGGGCTCCGAGGCAAGTGACAATCCGCTAAAGGTGATTAAGGCCAATGCGATAATTTTTTTCATGATTTAATCCTTTCTTATTGTAAGGATTTTATCGAGAGGGTGAGCAAAGTAGGAATAAATAAGGTCCAATACGATTTGTGACTAAGTGCTTGGAATTCTGGATAGATAAACTGAAAGGGCCCAGGATTATCTCCCAGGCCCAGAAACTTTGAGATTACTTTAAAGAAACTGTAAGCATGTTTTCAGCAGTCTTACCAATCGCAGTTGCGATACGTGGACACTCTGACATTGGACGGTTGTAGTCATCAAAGTTTCTGTCGGCACAATATTCGTAAGTATAAGTTCCTGTGACAATTTTCATTGAGTAAGCGATTTTCGCTTTCATGAGTTTGTACTTCTTGAAAACGTTGTGGCTTTTAAGGATTTCTAGTTCTTCTGCAGAAAAATCACTTAGTCTAAAGTTTGCTTCAACTTCGCCGCCCTCAATTTCTCCACCATCAGTTTGCTCAAATCTAAGGCTTGCTTGAACCACTGTTTCTTTTTCAAGAATAGTTGAAATGGTTTCAGAAGCACTTTCAAGAACTTGGTAATCAGGATTAGGAACAACGTTATAAAGACTTGCCACTTTTTTTACAGTCAGACCTGCAATAGTAACGTGGCTTACAGATTTTCCCACTTCAAAAGTTTTTTGGTAGATGTTTGGTTTTACTATTTCTGCATTTGCCACGAGTGACAGAGAAAGAGTAGCGAGTGTTGTTAAAAGATACTTGTTCATGTTTGACTCCATTTTTAGTCTCGGCGTTGTTTGTTTCGTTGGATGCTTTATGCTTGAGATTTTTATATTTATCAACCCACCTCACTGCTCTTAACAGAAGGCCCACACGTCCTTAATAATTCGTTTGAGGGGGAGGATATTTATTTCAGGCTTTTTATCTAACTAGGCGAGACTACTGACGGGCTTTTTCAAATTCACAGTCTTCAGCATTCTCATATTTAGATTTGATGATGAGTTCTAGTAATTCACTTGTGTCTTTTGTGAGAATTTCCTTCAAAAGATAATAGGATGAGGAATGCATTTCATCTTTATAGCAGTGAAATTCATTATACGTATTACTTTTTGAGAAGAAGCGGTGAGAGGGGAAAACGTCCCAGTTGAGAGAACTCAAACAAGATTCTTTTGAAGCCGAGGTATTAAAGTAAATATTTTGATTTACGTCTTCGCTATCAAGAGCAACGAGATATGACTCTTCAGATTGTGCATCTATTTTTGAAAAACAAAGATTCGTTTTATACTTGGTGCGGGATTCAAAGTATTTATATTTTCTTAAGCTTGAATTCGTCGCGCACTCATTTAATTTGAGAGATTCAACCATCTTCGAGACGGCGGACTCAATTTCATTGGCAGTATATGAATCATAGGATTCATAGATCAGATTGCTCTTTTCTCCCATGAACCATTTGAGGTTTTTTGAGCGGTTAAGCTCTGTGACACTTTTGAGGAATTTCTCTAAACCATTTCTTTGTTGAATATTCGTTACACCTTCGAGTGCCAAGCAACCAAGGCTTAAGACGTCATGCTGAGAACCAAAATACAGGCCTAGTTCCGAGAGATACTCTTGAGAGATGACTGGAGTCTGGTTAGTCTCTGCGGTTCTTTCCTCGGTGTATGTTTCAAGTTTTGGAGTAGAGGGAGTATTTGTTTTCTTGCCCGCATTTTTATTGCAGGCACTGAGAGTTAGGATGGTTAGTAAAAAGATGAGCTTTTTCATTTATTTCCTCAGCATTTCGAATGCGAGGCAAATTACCATGCTTATTTACAGGCAAGGCAGATTGAGTAAATTCTTCCTAGCTGCTTAAGCTCTAAGATACTTAAATTTTGATTCTGAAAAGGTTCACGGCTGTTTGGGCTTGCGGCAAGCGCCTTATTTTAGGCAGGAGATCTGTTTTTCGATCTCTTTTGAGGCAGAACCCCCACTAAATTTTCTTTTTTCGACCGTCGCTTCAAACGTGAGTTGATCCAGAAATTTTTGATCAATCCCTGAAGTCAGGGCCTGAATATCTTTTAAGTCCAACTGGTGAACCTGAACTTTTTTACTCTCGGCTTTTTCTACTAGTCCAGCAACCACTCCATAAGCCTCTCGAAAAGGAACTCCCTGATCAGTCAGGTGATTGGCAAGCTCTGTTGCTAGGATGTGTCCTTGATTCAAAAGTTCTTGAGCGCGTTTTTTATTAATCGTGAGTTCAGCGATAAAATAGGAAAAAATATTCAGCGTCAGTTTCACATCGTTTGCCACTCGCAGGTAGGGGATCTTGGTTTCATGCAGATCACTGGCGTAACTAGTCGCTAGACCCTTGACGAGAGTCAGGACTCCGTGAGCGTCTCCCATCCATAGTGAGGCCTTCGCACGGGCAAGCTCCGCAATATCTGGGTTTCTTTTATTGGGCATGATGGAGCTTCCCGTTGACCAATTAGGAGATAACTCCACCAGGGCTACAGGGGCAGAAGACCAATAGATGACATCTTCTGCTAGACGCGAGAGGTGAGCCCCAAAATGCGCTGAGGCCTGAAGGAAATCAATCACGCTATCTCTTTCACCAACCGAATCGTAACTGTTAATGGGAGCAGATTCAAAGCCCAAATCCTTGGCAATCTTTTCGAGATCAATCGCCAAAGTTGTTCCGGCCAAAGCGGCCGAGCCTAGAGGCATGACACTCAGGGCATTTTCTTTAGTGGCCTTAAATTTTTTGAGGTCTCGCTTAAATGCCCAAGCGTGACCGAGAAGGGCATGACTCCAGCGAATGGGTTGACCATTTTGAAGGTGAGTCATTCCTGGAATGATCACATCCGCATTTTTTTGAGCGAGTGTGACCATACTAGCGATTAAGTTTTGGATAAGTCCTATGACTTCCGAGGAAGAATCTGCCACGTGAAGTTTCACAGTGGTTGCAATCAGATCATTTCTTGATCTTCCGGCATGCATTTTCTTTCCCAGACCTTGGGTCTGATCACTCACAAATCTCTCGAGATTCATGTGAATGTCTTCATCTTCTTCGCGCCAATCAAATTGATCACTCGCGATGAGTTGTGAAGCAAGTGTCAGGGCATCCAGAATTTGAGAGCATTCAAGTGAGCTCAGAATACTGATCTCACTGAGTCCCTTGGCCCATGCTTTTTGGACTAAGATTTCTTGCTCATAGAGTTCTTTATCCGGGCGCACTCCATTAGTGAAGCTCGCCAGAAGTTGACTCTTAGAAGGTTGAAATTTAGTTGTCAGCACCGACATGGGGTTTATCCTTGTAAATTCTTTTGATCACGAATCCCAGCTTTCCAAGGACCATAACAAACAGTCTTAGAATATCCATTAGCATGCTTATTCATTTGATACTGATCAATCTCGAAACTTACGCCGGCCTCATCATAGAGAGCGTAGTTTGATTGACGGGCCACAACTCGCACTTGGCCACCTTCAAGTTTAAGCGTGATATC
>CANFNN010000135.1 GCA_947448095.1 Bacteriovoracaceae bacterium
AGGCTTTCTAGTTCTTTTGAATGGTTGGGCTGCGAACCTTGCTCTAACCTTAAGGAATTACTAAATTCTGGGTCGATATTAAGTTCTGCTCCAACCTTAGTAGGAATAACAATATTTTTTATGGGAGCTACTGAGGCCGGACGTCTTGGAGCCACATTCGTTTCAGACTTTTGGCTCATTCCATAAATACGGATGGGTGCTGCAGAAAGTGAAGTTTTTTTGTGGCCTACTTTTTTCTTAAAATACTTGTGCGCACTCTCACTTACAGAAGCAGGAAATCGCTTCTTCTCTATTCCATTTGTCATAAAAACAATTTCACCTTTTTTGACATTCGCAGCATGACTTACAACTTCGTCAACAGAAGCAATACTTCTAGTGGCCGGAGTTACTTCCCGCATTTTTTGAGGCAAACCTTTAAATTCTGCAAGAGCACTATTTAACGAAGTAAGACCAACTCGAGTTGGAGAACGGGGTAATCCATTTTCAGATTCAGGGTCAAGCATTGTAAAAGTTCCGGCCGAAACCGTTTGCTTCACATTCTTATCCAGAACATTGGAAACTTCAACTTCACCATTAACAACTAATATTTGAGTCTTAGAGCTGTTTTGATCAAAGGTTGTAATGAACTCGCCTTTCCAGAAATCAACGTGGCCATTGGCAGTTGTAAGCACGAGAGGATGACGAGCGTTCAATGATTGAACCCAGGTCTTACCGCGCTTGAGCTGAACAGATTTGTTGAAAAACTTTAAATGAGACCCCTGAGTCATGTGATAAGTGGCATCGTAATAATCATTCAATGTGATATCACCATCTTCACCTACCATTACCTCAGATTTCTCTTCTACGTGATCATTTACTTTAAGTGATTTAGTTGCACCTTCAGCAGTTATAACAAAAACCTGCCCCTTGACTTCAATAACCTGAGCGACTGGTTTTGACCAGGCCGCTGCGGTAAAAAACGCAAGAGAAAGTAAAAAACTACTTTTTAACTTTGTAATTGATGTCTTCATAGTACCTGCTTAAAATTTTCCATTCTTCTGTATTTCTATATTTGAGACGAAATTCTTCTACCGTGGCCAAAAATTTTTGGTGATCACCTTGATTGTATTGGGCGAGAGCAAGCCATAGCTTTGCTCCCCGGTAGAATTCTGATTTGGGATAGTTTTTAACTAAGTGATCAAGATGTTTTTCTGACCAGTCATAGCGCTTACCAGTTTCAAACGCAGCGACTCCTGCACCAAAAAGCACACGGTCACTTACGACTTGATTCTTAGGAAAACGGTTAATCAGTTCATTGTAAAACTGAGCTGATTTTTCATAGTTCTTGAAATGAAGTTCTTTTTCACCAATGGCCAAAAGTTTTTCGGGAGTCCATTTGTAAATGTCATAATTCACAAGATCATTGGTATTAGTCGCTGGGATACTGGCAATTGTCCGTTTAGGTGATGTTGCTTCTGATTCATTTTTCATTTGAGCTGTATGGAATTTATTCTTTGATTCTAACTCAGAAATTTTATATTGAAGGTCCGATAAACGGGCATTCAGTAAACGGTTTTCTTTAGCAAGACTGAGTGCTTTTTTTTCATACTCATACTGTCCATTCCATTTCGCTGTTACCGACTTTTCCATTCCACCATATTTCCAAAGGGAAAATACGTAGCTGAAAGCCAGAATTGAGAATACAAAAAAAATCTTCATGCCCTTGACCCTTGAAATAAGGTTTTTAAACCACATTTCTCTATCGGTACTCTGGGCCCATCACTTTAATTAGGACTAAAGATTAGGAGCTTTTTTGCCGATAGGACTTAACAGGAGTAATCACATATGTATTTTCGAACACTTGGCTTCATATTACTGATCATATCTCAAGTTAGTTTTGCTCAGGGCAGGGGTCCAGCAGTTGAGGATTTTGTTGGTATTGAAGTCGATCATCCGGAAGGTACTCCCCAGGGAACCGAGGGTTTGTTCAATTTCGAACAAGAGATGAATAAGTTTGATTCGACTAAAAAAGATACTGTGAATTCAGTAAAGTCTGTCGCCTCCATAAAAAATGACGGACCAAATGGCGTAACAACTGCAATTGCAATCGCATTTATTTTAGGTCTCCCTGGAATGATTTGGTTTTTTATGATGAATAATCTTCGCCAAAAAGCTCATATTGAAAGTGCTTCAAATATTGAAGTTCTGGAAAAATATCGTCGAGAAAGACAAGAAGCTAAAAAAGCTCAGGAAGACTTTAAGAAAGTCTCTTAGAGTCTTAGCCAGTCCCCTTTCCCTTTATAAACCATTATTTGCTGGATGTGGTTGTACTCAACTACAATATCCCTGACGCCATTTTTATCAACGTCGCGAACCTCTACGGCATAATCTCTCAGCCAGTATTGATCTCTTTGACCTTCTTTTTCATGAAAGTGATGAGGCCCGGTTGTTATTTGCATTGTCGCCAGATCGTTATTTTCGAAAGTGATTAAGTAGATTCTTGCAGTTGATTCAAATCTTCTTCCAGAAGTTTTTCCTTCGTCTAAAAACACAATCAAAACTTTAACGGTTGGTGATAGACGAGCTAACTTTGCTTTATAGATAACACTTTCTCCCCCCATGGCGAGAAGCTTGGAATCAAATATTTTTCTTTGACTAGAATCTTTTATCTCAATCCAGTCAACTCCATCACGCTTTTGAGGCTGAACTACTTCCTCAATCCCATCGTCATTCAGGTCGATAGAGTAAGAGGCACCCTTTACATTGAATTGGTGCTCCTGCAATTCTCGGATTTCCTGCCCAAGTTTTGGAAGCTCACCGTTTAAAATTTGACGATAATATCGTTCATCCTGAGCAAATGCCGTCAAAGAGAACGAAATAATGAGGAAAAGCCCTAAATAATGCACCATGAGTTTATTGTAACTTAAAGTTGCGTTTGTTAGAATGCCTTGATTCACAGGGAAGGTTTTTACATGATCATTTCAATCGGTTTCGTCCGCTCCGCCAGTCAGGTCCTCATTAAAGAACTCGACTGGGCGCAAAATTCCCTCGACTCCCGTTTAATTGATGTCACTGACCTCACAGACTTTAATCTTCAGGCCTTGTTCATTGACGACAATGACCACTTTAGTTCCATGGTGGGTCTTCTTGAAAAAGAAAAGGCTTTCTACCCTATTTTAGACGCCAAAGATGAATCTATTGGCTACTCGACTTTCGAAAATCTTCCCGCTCAGGCCTTTAAGGACCTATACCTAAAAGTGCTGAACAGATGGACAATGCACCAGAACTTTAACTCTTTAGAGAATATTTGGACGATAACAAACCATTTTCGCGATTTATGGAAAAAAGATCGTCTCAGTTATTTCGAAGAAATGTTTTACTGGATGAAAAGAAATACTGGCGCAGTTGATCTCACAATTATTTTCAATGACGTTATCAAGTCTGAAGAGAAAGATGAAAACAACGAGAAACGTGATCGTCCCAAACTCGTGCAAACTCTACTCAGCGGAACGAAGAAAGGAAATTTTCTTCAAGGCGGCATCAAAGAAAAAGAACTGATGCAAAGTTATATTGATAAATTTCATGACATTTTTGAGATCACTGAATTTCATCCCACCAAAGGTCAGTTCGTTGCAACGGCCCAAATTGAAAGAAGCCCAATGATCTTTATGGCAAGAGTGCCGCAATTAAATCAATTACAAAGATCTCTGCTGGCAGCTTTATTCAATGGACTTCAAGTCTAATTTTATAAAACTATTTTTTGGATATGAATGCCCGCTAGGTCCACTTCAATGTGGGAGACGATAACTAACATCTTCCCATCTTTACACCATTGACTTAAAAGACCAAAAAACAACTCCCGTTTCTGAGAATCCATATGGGAAAAAGGCTCATCCAAAAGAAGCACATCAGGATTCAAACTGATCGCACGCAGCAGAGCAACGGATTGTTTTTGACCTGAGGACAGGACCTGCATTTGATCTTGAGCAAGATCTAAATATTTTCGAGGCTCAAAAACTTTTTTAAATCCCTTATAGAGAGAAAAAGCGAAGGGCTCCTCAAGAAATTCCTCAACTGTTAACTCAGGATCAAAGATAACATCTGGAGGTAGGTAGAGAACTTTTGATCGCCATAATTCAACAGGAAAAGTTGAAATGTCCTGGGCGCGAAATGTAACCTGGGTCCATGACGAGGGAATCAATCGTGCTAGAGATTTCAGCAGTAGGCTTTTTCCGGAACCATTGGCACCTTCCAAAAAAAGTGCCTCTCCGTTTTTTATTTCAAACGAGATTTCTTTACCATTTAATAATTTTAAACCATTCACTCGAAGCATAATTCTCCCGTCGGAAGAAACATCTTCTTGCGAACAAATTTAAGCGCAATATAAACGGAGATGAGTGTTCCGGCACAAATCGAAAGCATCATTTTAATTTGTACCATAGAGGCATCAAAAGCATCGGCTTTGGCAATTAACTGCCCAGCCATCATACCCGGAATGGAAACAATTCCCATAGAGATCATGGAATTGATTTGAGGTGAAATCCCGGCCTTTAAAGCGCGAAAAAAAACTTTATGGGTTGCTTCATCGACCGTTGCTCCCATTGCTAGACGGGTAAGTATCTCGGTTCTTTTATCTCTGAATGTTTGAAGAAAAGACTCAAGTCCAATACTTACCCCACTCAGGGTATTCCCAAGAAGCATTCCCATTAAAGGTAGAAGCATTCGGGGTTCAGACCACTCCAAACCCGATTCATCAATTGAAAAAAGAAACGCAATTGGCCAGATAGAGACCGCATTGGCGACAAAGGAAATCCAAAATAAACGAATGTTTTTCGTTTTTGAGCGAAACACGATTTGAGTCGACGAGTTCAGGGTCATGACGAGGGTTACGAGGAGACTGACAATCATCAAATGACTTTTAAAAATAACCTCTAAAGCAAATGCTAAAAAGATTAGTTGGATAGTGGTGCGAAAACTCGCCCAAAAAATTTCTCTGGCGAGAAATTTTTGCTTCCTATAAAAAAAATAGACCAGAGTCAGTATTCCGGCCCAGTAAGGCAAAAGGGATAACAATTTGTGACTCATGACCTAAGGCCACGGTGATCTTGCAAATAGGAATATTCTTTTAATACCGAAGGTATGGATAGGGATTGATCATAAGACTGGAGCATGAAATCTGAAATGTGCTCCTTCTTTTCAAGCCGCTGGTGCAGACGCTTAAGCGACTGAGTTGAGAACCCGTGATTCGGTAGAACTTTCTCGCAAGATTCAAAAAGCTCACCTAGAACAGATGAAACGCCTTCAGCATTTAGTCCATGCCGTGCCACACTTCCTAGGTCATAAATTCTTTCCTGCTGTGAAGCTCGGCCTTTAATTTTGTCTGACAGAAAAAGACCAAGGACAAGATGAAAATACGCTTCAAAGTCTGCAACATCTTTAGTCATTTCAAAAACTTTAAATTCGATCCGAAAGTTTTCATCTGCATGAAGTTCTATAGCAGGTGCAATCACACTTCTTTTGAAGGTACGAAATGACTTTCCTCTTTCACCTTTAATTATCCAAGGAGCTCCCCCAAAAAATGGAGAGGCCAAAGAAAGAGCTGCCATGGCTGGAGCGTAGTAATTCACTTT
This sequence comes from Bacteriovoracaceae bacterium, assembly GCA_947448095.1. Classification (GTDB taxonomy): domain Bacteria; phylum Bdellovibrionota; class Bacteriovoracia; order Bacteriovoracales; family Bacteriovoracaceae; genus Peredibacter. Next base: position 5,610 of record CANFNN010000135.1, read on the forward strand.
GAGGTGAAGGTCATCAATGTTCCCGAAAAGTTTCTGGGTGATTTCTTCAGGAAAACTGACGTTGATATCTGGCCCATAGGTAGTCATAACCTCTTGAGCCCATAGCCAAAAATCATGCCGTCTCTTGTTCTGAGGTCCTTGAAATTTTGTTTCTACCGGATGGTGAGAAATAGCAACGGGAACAAGCCCCTGAGCACCGAGAGCATTTTCCACCCTATGATAGAGCTCTTTATAGACTTCAAGAGTATGGTCAATACTTTCACAAACTGGGGTTCGGATTTCTATCCCTTTCGGATAAGCATCGATAATTTGCATGTCCTTATCAGGCACACCATAACCTTCAACGATAAAGGGCATTAATTTTTTATGCGGAGGCTCTGCCGACAGACCATCAAGACTGGGAATGCCATCAAGAGATATTCCTGTAAAGAGATCATCTAGGGTTTTGAAAGTTACATCTTTATACCAAAGGGGTCTCATGTCAGATTTATCGGCTAGCATGAATTCGGCCTCTAAGCCAAATCGAAATTTATTGTCCACGCAGTGTTCTCCAAGGATAAATCACAAGTCCGGAAATTGTGAGAAACAACACTCCAAGAGCGGCAGGTAAGAAAATCAGATACTGGCCCCACTGAGTAAAAAAGGAGCCTTGATGAAGCTCAATCAAAATATTGGTATAGCGAGGGGCAGACTTGAATATGACTCCCGTCTGAGGATGCATTTGAATTTCGTGACCATTTTTAAGACGAAGGGCCAAATGGAATTTTGCCGGACGAAAAATAATTTGATCGATCTCTTCTCCCTTTAAGTGGGAGGCTTTGATGATTTCTTCGGTTGTTAATAGTCGGGCGTTTGGAGTCGCTTGCATTTTAACAGCACTAGGCTGGATCCCTTCAAACTGCTGCCTAAGCTGTAAAAGTAGTCCCGTTATTAGTACCAGAGAAAAAGGTAAAACGATAATGAGGGAAACAATCCTGTGATATTTACGCCACATATTTAGAACATGCCCTTTAAAACTTTCTCGGTCAGTTTTGAGGGACTAGGACTACTTCCTTGAGCATCTTTTGGCGACAATCCTAAATCCACAAGTTTTTTGAGCCACTGATCAATCGCGAGAGAAAGATTCTTTTTCGTGACTTTCTCTAGTTTTAATTCAACTGACCAAGTAGTGGTGAGTCCACCTGTTTCGGTGTGAATCATGGATTTTTGAAGAGTACTAACAGCAGAAGCGTCATTTAGTTGCTCAGTCCATGTTGACTCCACTTTTGAATTCGTGGAAGTGGGAGCAAAAAACAGTTTTTCTTTAGGTGTATTCATTTCATCAGAAATAGTTTCAAAGTTTTTCAATACCAATGAATGCCAAAGATTATTCATACCCAGAACATCATTTTTCATTACAGATAGTTCCATCTCTGGAATTGGTTGTGACTGTTGATCGTTTTGATAAGTATAAAGACGATCAAAAAAATCATTATTCATCTCGTGCAGTTGCTTTGCCGAAGAATCGCTAAGGCTTAAAATCTCTTCGTCTTCAAATGTACCTGCCCCAATGACGCCTGAGACTGAGCTTGATGATTTATATAATTGTTTACGATACGTAAGGGTTGTTCCTTCAGCTGTTTGGGTAAAATAGATTTTAGAAGGTGTCTCTAATTCTCGCAGGCGATAACCTTCACTGGTAAAGACATCAAAATAATAATAAGTAGATTCTTGATTTTGGGCACTTCCTGGAAGATTAGCTAACAATTTAGAGTGTCCTTCTTCAGTGAGTTGAAGACGTAAAACCGTTTTATAATCTCCAGCGATTTCAGCATCGAGAAAACGTCTTTCAGTCAGTGCTCCTCTAAGAAATTCCGCAAGGGCTTTCTCTTCACTCTCTACGAAGTTTAATTTCTTACTTAGTTTCGGTGACAAGTGAGCTAGCTTTAATTCATTCGTGCCAATGAGAGCGCCTGAGAGTTTTTCAAAATAGTTTTTATAGTTATCAACCAGCACATAATCATTCAGGCTTGCTTCGACATTATCGTAGTGCTCAATGACTTGGGCCAAAGTTTTAAAAGCACCATCATGCATATAGGGAGCAGTCATGGACACATTTCGAAGTCCAGGAACCTTGAACGCATAAAGATTTTCTGCACGAGGGTCTTGCTCAA
>CANFNN010000136.1 GCA_947448095.1 Bacteriovoracaceae bacterium
GAGGTCTTAGTCACTTTACCGTCAATCGTAGACAGACCAATTAATTCATCACGAGTTTGTAGCACAGAAAATCTCTCACTACCTTTTTCAAAACTCACAATGTGGCCCGCGATAATATCCGTTTCTGATTCGTGACTATAATTGAGCTGAGAAACTTGTGCTGAATCTTTAGTCGTAACAAGTTTTGCTCTTGAGCGGTCATAGATATTTAAAAAAGCATCCCCAACAGCATCTAAACCAGTCGCAGTAATAGAGAAAAGTGTATCCACTCCTTCCGTCTGAAGAACGATCTGAGGAATGACGCTACCTCGAAGAGTTTTCGAAGTATTGAAAGTGGAGATAAAAATTTGTCTCTTGGTTCCTTGGCCAACACTTAATACAACACGAACCTCCCCTCTTTGAGCATCAGTCACACTCACAGGCAGGATATTTTCTACCAAAACCGTTTCAAACCATTTTGAGTTTAGTTCTTTTTTGACATTTTCTTTCCATGTCGTCGTTGTGAGAGCACGGATGCGAAAAGAATTTTGATCCACTTGTGGCTCTAAATAGTAAAGGCGAAGTTCTTTGTTACTGTCCCAGCGGCCATAGAAATCAATCTTCTGGTCAAGTTTAGGCAGCTGGCCTTCAGTGAAAAATGCCGGAACCATCATTGCACCCAATGTAGGGTGATCCATGCGTGTGAAGCTCAGCTCATTCATGTTTGCGACAGTTAAATCAAGATTCACTCTTACACTTTGAAATTTCTCCCACAGAGGAAGCATCTGATCATTATAAAATGAAAACTGAAAGAACTTGCCTTTAGCATCTTCATGCACGGCCTGAATAAGGTAATCTTCTTTTCCGTCAAAATTTAAATCAAGACGAATAAAATTCACGAGAGAAACAAAATTCTCAAGCACAATCTGGCGAGAGGCCTCATTAATCGAAAGACCGTTTCTAGAGAAAACAGAGATCTCCATTTTCTTTTCTTCTTTCAATGTGCGGCGAACATAAAACTCGTGTTTAGAACTTTTTGCGTAAGAATCAATGGTGCTGATATAAGGAACAATTTTTCCATTTAAAACGTTTCCAAGAGGAAGTGGGTTCTTATTAAAAATGAAGATGTTCTTTTTAAAGTCACTCTCCCCTCTAATGTCACGAACAACTGGAAGATCATTAATAAAAGACATGACCCCTTCAGCACTTGTCACAGTCACTTTGATGGAGACACTGCTTTCAGCATTTAAATTAGTAACCTTTAGATTAAAAGAAAGATCTTTTACTTCAGAAGATTTTAAGTTCTCAATCAAAAGTGTATCGTTTTGAATTTCTAATCCACTTGAGAGGCTCTCAACCTTGACCTGAATGTTTTGCGTCTCTAGACCAAAGTTTCTCATCGGAATAACGAGAGTCGAATCTAGTCGTCCAGCTCCCAGAACAATCTGGCGCACCCGTTTAAGAACCGGACGAACCACTGGGCCCGTAACTTTTCGAGATAAAGAGTCCCAAGTCGCAATCCCACCCATAATGGATTTTTTCTTATCTTTATTTTGTTCGGCAGAATAAAGGCGGGCAAAAATCTCATCAATTTTTAAATCTGGCTCCTTCGCCTTAACTAGCGAAATAAGTCCCGCCAAAACGGGAGAGGCCTGTGAAGTTCCACTTTTAATATCATAGCCAGGAACAGAGAAATATTCTGGCTCAAACAGAGTAGGATTAAGACTTAAAATTCCTTCACCCGGAGCGACTGCATCAACGTGGCCACCATAATTGGTGAATCCTGCAAACTGACCATCCAGAGTGGAAGCAGCAGCACAGATCACACCATCATAAGCACAAGGAAAAAGTGGTTCAGAGGAATTATTATTTCCAGCAGCGGCCACAATCACCACATTGCGGGAAAGTGCGTAGTAAACAGCGTCTTTTAAATGTTTTGTTTCAAGAGAACGAGGCCAGCCTAGGCTTAGGTTAATAACATTCGCACCCATATTGGTGGCATAGATAATTCCCTGAGCAAAGGATTCAGACGAAGAGATATCTGATTTTGAATTAGAGTCTTTCATCACTTTTACTGGCATGATCAGGGCATTAGGGTTAACACCCACAATCCCTAGACCATTATTAGCGGCTGCGATGATGCCTGCTACGTGAGAGCCGTGACCATCGTTATCCTGGGGAGATTTTGCTTCCTCAGAATCAATAGCGTCGGTGAAATTCCATCCGTGACAGTCGCCAGCAAGTTTGTTGTTATCATTATCAACTTTAGGATCAAGACCACATTCTTTTTCATTGGTCCAAAGATTTCCCTGAAGATCAGGGTGATTCAGATCCACTCCTGAATCAAGGACCGCTACGATGGTTCTCGTTTGAGAAAGATTACCTAAAACATTTCTCCATCCAATATCTTTACCAGCAATTCCTAAAAGAGGAATGTTATGGATATCATCTTTTTCTCGAACATAGGATTGGCCTTGATTTAAGAGCGACCACTGATAAGGAAAAAGCTCATCTTGAACTAATCTTTCAGGATTAGCACTTGGCTCTAAAGAAAGCTTAGTCAATTCGACCGTGTCTTCAACATTTTTTACCCAAGAAAGCTTTTCAAGTTCCAATTTTGTCAGATTGCCCGAGACGCTATAAAGCCTCGAGAGGTAGGGATCACTATTTTTTATCCACGCCTGGATTTTGATGCTTTTCATCTTCGCTAATTCAGGAGCTGATAGCTGATGTTTCGCCTCAACCACGAATCTCGCTGCATGAGCAACTGAAGAAGAAAGAAGAAGTGCAGTTAGTAGAGTTTTCATATTATATTAACCTCTGCATCATCCAGTTAATAAAAAATTCCCCTTCAAGCATATCTGTCGTCTTTTGCATTTGAATCACAGGCCCCAGGATCCGAGGTGAACCAAATTCTCCGAGAGAACTTGAAACAATCGGACGATCACCGTCTTCATCACCTTCTCTGAATCCAGTGATTTTCGAAGTCACATAAATATTTTCTTCGCCGCCCACAAGTTTCACAATCCCAGGAAGATAAACTGACTTCTCCATAAAGCTAATCGCCTTAAGAAAGTTTTTATCGGCCCTAAAGTCATGGCCTTTGAGAGTAAGTCTTTTGTAGCGTTTAATTAAGCGAAGAAACTTATCAACACCTGTATCTGAGTATTTTTCGTCGTCAAAATTTTCATTTTCAGCTTCCGGCTCGACACTTGGATTTACCACGAGTGAGTGCTGGCTTTGGTGCTCAAGAAAAATGCGCTTAATTCGGTTATCATCAAGAGCGAGAAGATGCTCCAGACCCTTTTGATAAAAAAGGATATTAACGCCAATGTTGTAGAGAAAAATCTTACTGGTATCTTTCAGAACAGGGGCATTATAGAACTGGAATTTATACTGTTGTCGGATTTCTTCAAGTAAGTCTTCAGCTTTTTTACGATCAATACTCCAACCGTTCCAGACTCTTGAAAGGCTGATGAAGGGCTCAATCACGTTACCTTTACTATCAAGTTCTTCATCCAAAGTTAAAAAGCGAGTTTTTGCCTGACCTTTAAAAGAATAACCAGGATTCGTTCCTGTTGCATCCGAGAGACCAGCATCTTTACTAAATAACAACCCGATCCAGTGATTAATCACAGCATTTACGTAAGACTGGTAGTTTCGGCCTTGAGTCATTCCGTAGTAATGACGACGAAAGAATTTCTCTTCGCCTTGAGGATTTGTCACAGAAATATCTGTTGCTGAGTTTTCCTTAATCCACTGCCAGAACAAAAGATTCATCGAAGGAAGATTCTCTCTGAAAGAATGCTTTAAGATATAAGGCTTAATTTCATTTTCTTCCATGTCACCAGTTGAAGAATGAACAATGGCACTTCTGAGCGCCTGAGCATTTTTAAGCACGTTCGGATTTTCTTTATTAAAATCGAGCGAGAAAAATTTAATTTTGGCGTGACCTGCAGATTTTTTAAATGAAAGAGTCAACACTGGAATTAATGAATCGATACTTAGAGCAACTCCAACGGTTCCTTTGTTTCCGATATCTTTATAAACATGAAAAGTATCATCCGATTTTCTATGCACATGGAAGCGAGAAATAAGGATGTGACCTGCATTAAGGGCGAGATTAGTGGTCAGCACTTTTCCGTAGAGACTTGCACTCGCCTGGGCCGAAGTGTTTGTCGCTAGTGAATCAGTCACGAGGATTGACTCTCCCACATTCATGGCATCTTTAAATGGTTTAAGCGCTCTTTCAGCTGCTTCTTCACGGGCATCTTTAGAAGCATTCGGATCAATACTTACACTCAAGGCTTCATGAAGCTTTTTCCCGTAGTCCATTTTTACTAACGGAACGAAGACATTTTTAAAGGGATACTTAAGGGATTTATTAATATTAAAAACAGGTCTTAAGTGAGCATAAGTTCTGATGTAGTTTGCCTGAGCGCCACCAGAAATATTGATGGGCATGATGCCATTGCCACCAATTTTTCCTGTACTAATCCCCATTGTGCCGGCAAAGAGCCCAGCACTCATGGATACACCTACTGAGTCAACTAACTGAACCAAGTTATCAGTTCCTAAGTAGGTTCCTGTCACAAGGTTTCTAGAAAAAATAAGATTTCCTCTCAGAGTAGGAAAAACCCAGGCCTTGACCGGAGTCACAACCGCTTTATGATCTATCGCCGCTTGAGCTACGGCTTCGGCCATATTCTTTTTATAAGCATCGGTATTGAGAGTTTTGATGTCAGTTCCTAAATAAGGAAGCTGATTAATCTGAGAGAGAGCTATTTCCATCGCCGTTGAGATGGCGCGAGACTTAACCCATGATTTCATATCTGAATCTGATAGAGGTGACTCAGGATCACCGTGAGCAAATCGGCTGGCGTAACCAGGCCATTTTTGTTCAGTCAGTTTTCCATCAATAAGTTCAAGCCCATTATTAAGATCATTTTCAATCGGTAATTGCTCAGCATCGATTTTAAAAAGTTTCATCGCTGAATTTCGGCGAGAAATCACTTTTTCTAACATAATCTGCTGGACTGCTTTGGGAGTATTGGTGGAAGTTACAATATCTTTCCAGTCCTCTCGGGTGAGTTTTTCAATTCTGCGAGTTATCCAGCGTGCATCATCCCAAGTACACTGAAACTCTTCGAGATTATCAAGATAAAGAGTCACGCGATTATTTGCCACAACCCCTGTGTTCCAGCGGAGCATATTGATACTTTCAGTCAGATTCACAATTGATAAAGGAACGGCCAAGGCCGAAAGAAGGCGGCGGCCTTGAATCATATCCGGGGTAATTCCAAAGGCAAGGTTATAGATGATGTTGTTAGAATTCATTACCACAAGGTCTTGAAGAATAAGCTTATCGCCTAAGTCTTCTACGATCCAGTTTTTGGGAGATCCGGCATAGGCGACGTTTTCTAAATAAGAGAGAAAGATTTTCTTTTCTGACTCGTCTTTAAATTTAACCACCACTTTAGGAAGATATTTAATATCCGGGATCTTGTAGCCAAGTTTTCTGAGTAAGCTCTTATACAGAAGTGAGGTATGAACGGTCTTACTCATCATCATGGTATAGAATTTATTTTCGCCATTTTGATTCAAAATATTGAAGCGAAAAATCCCTGACGGAGAAAGGACAGGTGAATGGTAAGTGACTTCATCCATCTCGCTGATGGGTAATTTCTCAGAAGGCAAATCTTTAACAAATGTATTTTTCCAAAGATCACTGGTTTCAGTAGGATTCAGGCTTGAGAGATCAAATTTTCCGTGGCTATTTTCATACAATTCGTGGACTTCATCCGGCAAAAGCAGTTTTCCATTACGAGTCAGATCGACTGCTGGATCATTCATGTATTTAGTCGGAATTCCCTTCTCTTGGGCAAAGGCCAGGGACGACCAAACGATGAATAAAAATAGCGATAATCGCTTCATAAAGAGTCCTTATAAGGTAAACAGACATCCTTTTCTATGGAAGAATGGTGCCAACTTCACCTCTCTATAGACCTTCTAAGTCATCAGAAGTCCGTGAGCTCACAAGTCTTGGGTGTCAAAGATTTAGACGGCCACTTGAATTCTTTCACAAGGACCAAAGTCCACTTCAATTGGCCTTATTCTGCCTATCAAGCAACTAACAAGGGTGAATTTATGAGTGAAACAATTAAGGGAATTATCAAGCCTTCTGAACTCACTCCCTTCATTCGCCCAGGGAACTTCTTAAATGCCCTCTGGATCCTGGGACAATATTCAATCGCCTTTGGGCTGATCTTTGCCGCCCACAAATTGGCCTCCCCACTCTTCACGCTTTTTTGTATGTTCCTCATGGGCATCATTCAAAATACTCTCGCCACATTCATTCACGAAGCGGCCCATGGCCATGTGTTCACGAATAAAACTCTGAATGATAAATTGGGTCACTTTTTTTTTGCAGCTCCCCTGTTTAGTTATCTAGAGGACTACCGCTATCTTCACTGGGAGCATCACCGTCATACGGGAAAAATCAATAAAGATCCGGAGCTCATGCTGTACCGGAGCATGGGGCTAAAAACCAATCAATTTACAACTCGCGAAGTGGTTATGATTTTTATTAAGTCCCTCACGGGAATTCATGCCATCAAAGGTTTGCTGTTTTTAAATAAGTTCTATCTGACGAAGAGAAAAGAAGGGCTGATTAAAAAGCCTGGGCTCTTTGAACATGCAAGTATTGCATTTTGGTTTATCGCGATACCTTTTTTGATGTGGAAAATGAATATGCTGGGAACTTACCTACTGGTGTGGATTGTTCCAAGCTACACCTTTTTTACGACGATGCTTTTATGGCATGGGTTTGGGGAGCACATTCGGGAAAAAGAATCCTGTCTGTGTGAAAATACTTTTTCTCATAACTTTGATTTTTTTACGACACAGATTCTCTATCCGATTAATTCCTCATACCATCTTGAGCATCATCTCTACCCACAGCTTCCCTGGCATTCTTTAAAAAATTTCAGGCATTGGGCAGAAACGAACTCCGAATATAAAAGACTGGGAAGTAAGCTCGAAGCTGATTCATATTTTTTCGGTGAAAAATCCATTGCGAAGTTATCGTTTCCGAGATCCCAGGCTAACGAATCACTTTCACCTTAGGGAATTCTTTTTTCATTTCCTTCAAGAGATGATTCATATGATCTTCGCCCTTGGTTTCAAGGGTAAAGAAGACATTGGTTCCCGTGATGCCCACCTCGGAAGAATCTCGGTCATGCACCACCTGGAGAATATTGGCACCTTCGTCTTTGATGATTTTAGTTAATTGATGAAGCACTCCAGGGCGATCAGAAATAGAGATCGATATTTTCACTTTGCGGTGAGATTCAATTAAGCCTCGATCGATAATTCTCTCAAGTAAATTCACATCAATATTTCCGCCGCAAATCACGAGAATAATTTTTTTCCCTTTAAATTTTTTGGGATCTTTATGATAGAGCTGATCAAACAGGGCCAAAGGAAGAGCCCCAGCGCCTTCAGCAATCACGCGTGCTTTCTCCATAAGTTGTAATATTGCCCACGCCATTTTCTCATCATCCACAGTGTATGAGCCGTCCACCACTTTTCCGAGTAAAACGAACATGTCTTTATTTACGTCTTTGACTCGAATCCCGTCGGCAAAAGTCTCGGCCTTATGAGTGGCAACAATTTTTCCCGCGTTTAAAGAATCCACCATGCTTGAGCAACCACTGGCCTGCCCGGCGATGATTTGTATTTTGGATTTGTGAGCTTTCAGCACTTGTCCC
>CANFNN010000137.1 GCA_947448095.1 Bacteriovoracaceae bacterium
CAGGGCTAGAATCACACAGGATCAGTCCCTCTTTATTAATAATCGAGTAGCGAGTGCCCTGGGGATGAAGCTGCTGACACCACTGTTTAATGTCGATTTTCGCGTTAGTCAGGGTTTCTTTGGTCGTGCGAAGATTCTCTTCAACTTGAATCGTCATTTGGGAGATCAGACCATCTTTATACGAGGATCTGTAAAAAAACAGAATCATGAATATCGTAGGTAAAAAAACCAGAAAGGATAGGCGAGCTATCCGGTAAAAGAAGAACCAAGGGTAAGTTATTTCAGATGACATCTTTGAATCTATAGCCGATGCCCCTTATTGTTTCAATCATATTGGAAGCTTCGCCCAATTTTTTTCTAAGTCCTGCGATATGTGTGTCAATCGTGCGGCCAGTGACGAAGATATTCTCACCCTGAATGTTGTTGATGAACTGCTCTCGGGTATAGACGTGCCCGGGCTTTTGCGCGAGCAAAAGCAGTATCTTGAATTCAGTTGAAGTCAGAGTGACTTCCTCATTTTGTATAAAAACCCGGCATTTATTAATTTCAATTTTTAATAACCCGAAATCCAGCATATCGCTGGACTCAGCTTTGGCGACACTGGTGCCTCTTAACTGCACTCTGACTCGGGCCTGAAGCACATTGAGGTCAAAAGGTTTAGTAATGTAGTCATCGGCCCCAGCATCCAGGCCTGCGATGATATTATCTGCTTGGGTAAGGGCAGTAATCATAATGACCGGGAGGTCTTTATAAGTTTTATGGGATTTGAGCTTTTTAGTGAAATCCAGACCATTCATGGAGCCGGGTAGCATCCAATCTATAATAAAGAGGTCGATTTTTTCACCGCGCTCAATGATCGAGATGGCCTTATCGGCGCTCTCGACCGCTAAAACCGTGTGGCCTTCGGATTTGAGTTGAAAAGAGATTAAATCACGAATGTCTTGTTCGTCTTCAATGACTAGTATTTGGGCGTTTTTCATGGGGGTGTTATACCAGATTAAGCCGCTTCAGAAAGGTTAAGATTTTGTTAAGAGAGGCTGCTTTGTGTCAAGATTCGACTTTATTTGACTTTGAAGCCTTCCCGGTTCAAGATTTTTGCACATGAAATACCTCCTGATCGCGCTTATTTTAAGCAGTTGCTCGCTTTTTAAAAAAGAACCCACTTTATCCGATAGTGCTAAAGATGCGCCCGCTTGGGTTTATTCTCCCTATGATGGTTGCTCACAGGCAACTGAATTATGCGCCACTGGTGAAGGCAAAACTTTTACTCAGGCCGACGCTGAGGCCAGGGCCAATTTAGGTAGTATTTTTGAGATTAAAGTCCAGTCCGAGTTAAGTGTCACTACCAGTGGCTCTCAGACCTTTCCTTGGCAAGCGGCAGTGAAAGAAGAAGTTCAAAAATCCATTAAAGAGTCAGTGGACCAAATTCTTGAAACTGTTCAAATTAAAAACCATTTCAAAAAAGATGGTCTCTCACATGCTCTTGCGTCTTTGGATAAACAAAAGGCCAGTGACCTTTTAGGCAACCGGTTGACTAAGATTGATGATGAGCTTGAAGCACTTTGGGACAATCATCAGCGCACGAATCTGCGCCGAATTGTAAAACTCTTCACAGAACGCGAACGATTAAATGAGCGCTATTCAGTTGTGGCAAGTGCTGCTCGCCCCAGCCCCGTGAGCTGGCAGAGTATTATCAAATGGCGTGAATCAAAACCCAAAACCGAGCCACTGTTATTCAAAGTTGGCCAAGCCCCGGACTGGATGCGCGAGAAGATTTCTGAGCTTTTAACTGAGGCCGGATTTATCTTGGTCAAAGGCGACGCAAATAAAATTGTCACGGTTCAGGTTGATACGATCAAAGAATTTATCAATGTTGCGGGTTTTGAAAAACATACCTTTACTCTTAGCCTCACGAGTATTGTGAATGGAGAGAAGAGAAATTCCATTTCGACCTCTGAAACAGTCACAGGCAGAACTCAAGCTGATGCACTTTTAAAAGTGAAAAATATTTTTAATGAATACGTTGAACAACACTTATCTGACTTACGTTTAGACTGAATAAAAAGGAGCTTGTATGAAGCTAATGACCCTGATGATTGCCCTCTCACTTTTGGGAGCTGCTTGTTCGAGTAAAAAAAAGGTGAAGGATATTGACAATACCGCCACCATCTCTCGAGACTTTGAAGTGAAAGACGCTTCTTCTACTACTCGTCCAGGCTGGATTGAAGACGCTTCAGTTTGGGTTGAGCAAGAAAACATGGACGTAGCGAAATACCGTTACTTTTCTTTTGAAACTGAACCAAAAGTGAACCGCGAAATCGCTTGTAACTTGGCCAAGGCCAATGTTCGAGCAGACATTGCTTCTGAAATTACGACTTTCATTCAAAAATCTCTAGCGGCTTCAGAAGAAGGCGCTCCAGCGATCGATCCTAACAATCCTAAAACTGTGGCCATGCGTGAATTCGTGTCTAACACACTTGCTGAAAGAGTTCAGTCTATGATCCACGGTGCGGCAGTGATTAAAACTTACTGGGAAAAACGTAACTACCTTCAGAAAATGGGCTCTAAAAAAGACTACGTAGGCTTTACTTGTGCTTCATTAATCAGAATGGACAGTGCTCGCTTAAAGGCTGCCATTGAAAAAGCTTCTGAAGATATCGTGAATAAAACTGATGATGCAGAAACGAAAGAAAATGTGAAAAAAGCTCTCGATCAAGTTGATGAAGATTTTGTTAAGGCCCGTAAAGGCGAAGTATAAGGAGAATCTATGAAGTTTTTAATTACTGTTCTGTCCCTTGCTGTTCTTGCAGCTTCTTGTGGAAGTTTCAAAGCTAAGCGAGTGGATGCCAATGAATCAGATGAAAAAGGTCTAGCGATCACTGACAACTGGATGAGTGCTGATACCACTCAAGCAGTCACAGATATTGTTAAACAAATGAAGGCCCACCCTGGTTTCAATAAAATGAAAGCTCGTCATCAGACGCCAAAAGTTTTTATTGCTGAAGTTCAAAACCAAACATCTGAAGCCTATTTCCCAATTGGGGATTTGAATGATGAGCTTTTAAATGAGCTATCACTTTCGGGTGAATTTGAACTGGTTGATCAAGCTGCCCGTGAAAAAATCCTTGGTGAGATCACTTACCAAAATGACGGAATGGTTGATCCTGCCACTGTGAAAAAAATCGGCAAGCAGACTGGTGCTGACGTTATGATTTTCGGAAACGTTTATATGAAACCGGAAAAACGTGACGGCAAAACGATCAAAGAATATTCAGTCAACATGCGTATGACAGACATCGAGAAAGCAACTGAGCTTCTCAGAACTCGTACAAAAGTGTTCAAATACTCTGAGAAGAATGCTTCTGGATGGTAAAATCCTTTCTTAATCCTTTATTTCTTTCACTTCTTTTGATCTTGGGGGCCTGTGCCTCCAAGTCAAAAGATCAAATGAAAGCTTTCCGAGAAGCCTACGGTCTCGGAGAGCTGGATAAGGCCGCTGAAATCTTAAAGGCGAGTGAATTAAAAAAAGATAAAAAAAGTGAGCTCCTGTGGCATCTCGAACAGGGCACACTCCAGCTCGCTCAGGATAAACTTGATGCAGCGATTGCTTCGTTTCAAACTGCTCTGGATCTGATTGACCAGCTCTACACAAAAAAGCTCTCTGCCAAAGCGGCTTCGTTTTTAATTAATGATGCTGCCGATGTTTTCTACGGCGCAAGCTATGAGCGCTCTTATGCTCATTATTTTCTCGCTAAGTCCTACTATGCCCGGTTTCAAAAAACTCAGGCAAGACTTGATCTTCAGGGTGCTAGGGCCACGATCCTCGCATGGGATTCTTATTTTTCTGAGCTTCAAAGAAGTGCTGCTCCTAAAACGATTTATCAAACTGATTTGATGCTTAAAGTTTTTGGAGCTGAAATTCACGAGGTGAGTGAGATTCGCGCGGATAAACAAATTGCCCTTCAGCTTTATAAAGATGCTTTAAATATTCTGGATTCGATGGGTGGCGCCTTTGAGGTTTTTAACTCTAAGAGCTCGAATTATGTGAAGGATTATGAAAAAGCTCTCGCAGAGGGGAGTCAGCCTTCGTCAAAATCTTATAGCCCAACTGTTGCTAAGCAGGATCTTACAAATTTTCTTCACTACAAAATTCTGGCCCTCACGCGAGAAATTCGCAGTACAGATTTTAGCCTTCAAGTGAAAGCTCTCAAGCCACTGCCTGAAGTACTTAAAAAAGTAAACGAACCTAAAGGCAATGTGGTGATTGTTCTCGAGGAAGGATTAATTCCGCAAAAAGTCGGCAAGCCTTTTAACTTTGGTTTGCAAGGCGCGATTGATTCAGTTGATAGTCCTGGCGCCAAAGCTTTTATTGCTTCTGTCGGTAGTGCTGTTTTGACTTCATTTGCGATGAATACACTTGGTATGGGACCTTCAAGCTTTCAGGATTCTGGGAGTTTTGCTTTTGGGTATGAAACCACTCGTTTGGGTGTTAACCAAGCTGCGATCTCTTTTGAGCTACCGATGATTGAGAAATCTCCCAAGTTAAAAGATTTGGAAATTTTCATTCTCGATTCCAAAGGGGCCATGGTTAAGCATGAGCCACTGGCTGTGATTTCTGAAAACGGAGAGATTGCAAAAATTGTGCTGGAAGAAGATGTGGTCAGTCGCTACATCAAAACCGGGACTCGAGTTGCCGTGAAACATATTCTGGCAATTGTGGCGGCGATGCAGGTACATAACAATCTTAAAAAGAATGGTGCATTCATCGCTGGAGCGGCCGCCATGGCGACTTATATCGGCGCCTCCAAGGGAATTGCAGCAATGGAAAAAGCCGATACTCGTCACTGGACGACTCTGCCTGGTGCCTTGAGGATGACGGAGCTGAATTTGTCTGCGGGAACTTATCAGGTCGCGGTTGCAATTAAAGGTGACGGAAATCAAAAAATCCTCGGCAATATCCAAGTCAACGGGTCAGGTAAGGCCATTCACACCTTCAAATTTAACGCACACTAGTTTAGATTTTGCTCTAGAATTCATTAAGTCCGCCGAAAAGCCACTTAATGAAATACTACGGACTATTTCTCTTTTTACTCTCGCTTCATTTGCCACTTCAGGCGATGGAGGAGAAGACGATTCATGTGGAAGGCCAGATGTCTCGCGGCAGCTGGATGGATTTCACCTCGTCTGCGGAACTTAATTTGCGAAAATTGTTTGAACTTCTTGGCCGCTCTCGCACCGGAGAGAAGCTGATCAAAGAAGCCCAGTATAAAGCCGCTCGCACCGGACTGACTTTGACCGATGTTGTGAAAGTCGGCGAATCGTCACTCACGGATACGACCCTGGTTCGCAAATTTTCTCCCCATTCCCCAGAGCATGTGATTTATGAATCTCGCTCAGTGGTGCATATCAGCCGCCATCTGGGCTGGGATGATGCGCTGCTTGACCTGGCGCATGAGTTAACACATTTTGTTTATCGGGGAAGTTTCAATCCTTACTCGGATAGCTTCAACCCTAAAGACTTTATTAAAAGCACCATTGAAGGCGAAGGCGGAGAAGTTCAGGCATTCATGACCGAATGTCGCGTGCTCAAAGAACTGTTCTCGAACAAGGTTCAGTCCCGCTCTCATTGCCAGAAAATAGAAAATGAAGGGGGAGAATTATCCTTTTCCCGAGCAGTTGAGCTTTTTTATCATGTAGGCGACTACTACCCGAGTTTCAACAAGCAGCTCGAGGGACGATCCATTGCGAGCTCATTTTCAGACCTAAAAGGTGAAAAAATAAATTTTATTTCATCAGCATATGGTGTTCCTTATCCGATTGCTGCACTTATGGAATACGATTTAGTCTTGAACAAAGTTTGTGAGAACGATAAAAAGCGTCTTGCCTACATGCAGCAAGGACCTAAACGTGGTCCCGCCTCTGTCACCGTCAAAAACGAAAAATTCCAAGAAAGCTTCTCCGAACGCTGCTCTCAAAAATAATTTCGACAACTCCTGATTTCCTTCGGAAATGATTGAAATTTCTGGCCCTAGAAGGTAAAACTATGGCTAGTACATTTTCTGTTGAACCGGAGTGAATCCATGCAAGATGGTGTTGTTCTTACGACCCTTGATGATTTTTTGAATTGGGGTCGAAAAAATTCTTTATGGCCGATGACTTTTGGTCTGGCCTGTTGTGCGATCGAAATGATGGCGACAGGTGCTGCCAAATACGATCTTGAAAGATTTGGTTGTGGTGCTTTTATGGCCACTCCTCGTCGCGCAGATCTAATGATTGTGGCCGGAACAGTGACGCTTAAAATGGCGACACGAGTGAAAGTTCTCTACGAGCAAATGGCCGAACCAAAATACGTTATCTCAATGGGGTCTTGTGCCAACAAGGGTGGACCTTACTGGCAATACGGCTATCACGTCTTAAAGGGCGTTGATGAAGTCGTTCCTGTTGATGTCTATGTACCAGGTTGCCCACCTCGTCCAGAAGCTCTGATCGAAGGTGTAATGACTCTACAAAAGAAAATCGCTAACGAGCGTCTTCTTCGTAATAAGTGGGTAAAACATGCATAAAGAATTATCAGACCTGATTAACAGAAATGTTTCAGGCGCCGGCGCTGTTGCTTATTTAACCAATGATCCAAAAAAGTTTGATTCAAGTATTACTGTGGAAGCTTCTCACGTGAATAAAGTGATCGAGTTTCTTAAGACTAATAAAGAAACTTCTTTCAATGCTCTTCACTGCATTAGTGGTGTTGATTACATGGATCACATGGAAGTTTGCTACATGCTGACGAACTATGATCCAACTGCCGTGAGAGACGTAACTCTTAAAGTCAAAGTGACTGACCGAGTGAACCCAACTGTGGATTCAGTGGTCAATGTTTATGCTGCTGCAAACTTTTTAGAGCGCGAAGTTTACGACATGTTCGGAATCACATTCAACAATCATCCTGACATGAGAAGAATTCTTTGTCCTGATGACTGGGAAGGCTTTCCCCTTCGTAAAGATTACGTTGCTCAGAAAGATTACAACGGAATGACAGTTTATCCCGACAACAAGATGAACATGGAAGACCGTGAATTCATCGTACGTCAGGACATGATTAAAAAAGCGCAAGCAGCTAAAGCTCAATAAGAAGGTAATATATGCAAACCCGCTGGGACGTTGGTGAAACACATAAGCCAACTATAAATAAAGATACAGAACAGCTGAAATCAGATCTCTTGACTCTCAACATGGGTCCTCAACATCCTGCTACACACGGGGTTTTGAGAATTGAAATCTGGACTGATTCTGAAATCGTGGCGCATGCGATTCCTCACGTCGGATACCTCCACCGTTGTATGGAAAAACATTGTGAGAATTTAGATTTTCGTGGAGTGATTCCTTTCGTTGATCGCTTGGATTATCTGGCTTCGATGAATATGGAATGGACCTATGCCATGACGATCGAAAAGATGCTGGGCACAGAGGTTCCTCGTCGTGCCGAGCTGCTTAGGATTTTAACTTGTGAGCTTCAGCGTATTGCTTCCCATTTGATGGCTTTTGGAACATACGCGATCGATCTTGGAGCTTTCTCTCCCTTTCTTTATGCTTTTGATTACCGTGAAAAAATTCTTCGTTTGTTTGAAGAAGTTTCTGGTGCTCGACTTCTTTATAACTACATCTGGATCGGCGGATTGTGGAACGACTGGACTGATGAACAAATCACCCGCGTTTCTGCTTTCTGTGATGACATGGAAGAA
>CANFNN010000138.1 GCA_947448095.1 Bacteriovoracaceae bacterium
AAGCTCGCCTTTATTGATATGATGAGGGAGCCACCACATGTTGCTTGAGAAAACGGTCATGCTAATGGCATCTACTAAAATATAACAAGAAACAAAAATCATCATCTGCTCCTCGCTCCATCCCGCGAGCATCGGAGTATGAAGGAAGATGACTTTAAAAAACATGATATTCACGGCGTAGTAAAGAATGTCCATGATTATTCGAAACGTGAAATCAAGTCTGAATTCCATCGCTTTAGAAAATGAAAATCTGAGAAAATGGAGATAAAGGACAACGTATCTCTTCATATGCCCACACCGGTATATTTGTATTGTCCCTTTTTCCACAGAAGCTTCACTCCCTGCATGAAGACTAAAATCCAAACGCCAAGAATTAAGATTCCTTTCGAAATTTCATCCAACGTCGCAAGCCCCATAATGGTTCGTGCCGGTAAACTGATGAGATAAGGAAAAGGGGTCCAGGCCAAGGTTGCCTGAGTCCAAGCGGGAAGAAAATTAAGCGGAATAAAGCCCCCGCCAAAAAAAGAAGTAAAAAAACGCAGCATCACTACCAGTGACCAAATATTATCGGCCCAAAGAGAAATCATTTCAATCAATAAGGCCATGAGGGCATAAGTCATTGAGGCGAGGAGAAAAATCAGCACACCCGAAACTAAGTTTGCGCCGTCACTGAGAGTAAAGGGAGAAGCTGAAATAAAGGTTCTGAATAGGGCATAAATGATCAATAGTTGAAGCGCATAAAAAAGACTATAGGTCAGGTAGGTAATGGTTTTGTACTGAAACACATTTAAGGGATAAAGCAGGTAGCGCGTAAACGTCCCTTCATAAATTTCTCGTGCCAGAAAACCAATGTTTTCTCCCGTCAGCATGCGAGTTCCAATGGGAACGATCAGATAATACAGAGTCATCATATCCAGCGTGAAGCCATTCATCTCACTCACGCCTTGAGTAGAAAAAATCATCTGCCATAAAGCGCGCGCGACCAAAAGTTGAATGAGAGTTTGGCCTAGAAAAGTAATCCAAAAATCAGAACGATAAGCGAGAATTTTTCGAAGCTCCATGGCCACGACATGCTTCCACCAATTCATGAGGGACCAACACCATTTCGCATAATGGATTCGATCACATCCTCAACCGAAGGGTCTTGAATATTTAAATCGAGAACTTCGTTGTCTTTGAATAGCTCATGGGTTTTTTGTGATAGCTCAAGTCTTGGAACACTCACCTTAAAGGTCTTCTCTTGGGTGGTGACACTTAAAACTTTTTCATCCCCCATCATGCGCTGAATACTACTGAGGGAGCCGTCGTAGACGAATTCCCCCTCTTTAATAATCACCACACGTGGACAAAGCTCTTTAATGTCTTCCATGTAATGAGAAGTGAGAATCGTGATGGGTTTAAATTCACTTTGGTATTGTCTTAAAAAAAGACGAACCGCTTTTTGAGCAGAAATATCAAGCCCAATTGTGGGCTCATCCAGAAATATCACTTTAGGATTATGCAGTAGGGCCGCCATCAGTTCAATTTTCATCCTCTCACCAAGAGAGAGCTTTCTCACCTGGGTTTTCAGCTGATCCTTGATCATTAACGTTTCGGCCAAAAACTCAACGTTGTATTTATATTGAGCAGCAGGTATTTGGTAAATTTCTTTAAGTAGTAAAAAACTATCCAGGGCGGGCAGATCCCACCAGACCTGATTTTTTTGTCCCATGATGAGTGCCATTTGTCGGCGATATTCATTCGAGCGCTCCCAAGGCACAAAGCCCATCACTGAAGCCTGGCCAGAAGTCGGATGGACTATGCCTGAGAGAATTTTTATCAGAGTTGTTTTACCCGCACCATTGGCCCCAATCAGGCCAATGATCTCACCCTGCTTGATTTCAAGATTAATTGATTTAAGCGCCTCTTTGGTCCGAACTTCTCTTGAGAAAAGAGACTTGATAGACCCTTTGAGGCCAGGCTCTTTTACATGTGAAGTAAATGTTTTACGAAGATCTTTAACCAGAATCATAATTTTTCCAAAACTAATCCCTTGAGATAGTTGCCTTCAGGGAAACCTTTGAGCGTTGGGCAATCCTGCCCAAGAGTCAGTCGTAGACTTAGTTTATAATTAAGTTTTAATTCACCCAGGATGTCTTGAATGGTTTTTTCATATTTAGGCCCAGAGACTTGGTGAGTATTTAAAAAAATCACCATATGGCCTTTAGGGTTTAAAATCTTATCCATCTTTGAGATCAAATCTTTATAGCTTTTGATGGCCGAAGTTCTTTTTTCGCCATCAGACGAAGAGGAGGGTGGGTCACAAATAATAAAATCAAATTTTTTCTCATCCGCTCGAAGTTTAACTAAGGCTTCTTCTGCACTCATAGTTAGAGCTTCGTGTTGGGCCGAATTCAGTTCAGGATTTAATCCCAGATTTTGCTGAAGCCATTCAATGTACTTAGGCGAGAGATCTACGGAAGTAACCTGCTTGGCGCCAAGTTTCATTGCCCACAAAGAGAAAGCACCGGTGTAACAATAAAGATTCAAGACTTTGGTCTCAGGGTTAATGAAGTTTTTGAGAGTAAAGCGAACAGAGCTCATATCTGTATACAGCCCATGATCATAAGAGCTACCCAGTCGAATTAGGTACTGAAGCCCAAATTCCTGAATATGAAACTCATCCCGGCGTCCAGAGTCAGCGGCATTAATAGGAAGCTTTTGCAGCTCGCGGGTTTCTCCGCGCATTTGAAACCAAATGTTTTCATCTTTAATATCAGGAAAGATTTCTTGAACCGTGGTTTGAATAATGGATTTGTACTTATTCCAAAAACTCGTGAAAAATTGAATCAGGATTCGGTTTTGCAGTTTGAGAATAAACAGACCAGGCAATTGATCAGCTTCTCCAAAAACGAGATAGAAGTTTTCGCGCTCCTTAAGAGTGACGTCCTGAATTCGTTTTTCAATTGCTAGATCTAACCGGGCCTGAAGACCGGCCGTGAAATGCTGGGTCTCAGGTTCGAAGGGATATTTGGTGGTCCAGACACGTGCTTTCACATTTTTATGATTTGGGTCGTGAATGAGTAACGCCATCGGGCGCTTACGATCATCCATAGCGATCACAAATTCACTGGTTTTGGGAAAACGATTAGAGAAATTATCCGCGGTAATCCACGGGTGGCCAGACCGAATCAATTTAATTGAAATCGGATGGATCAAACATTCTGGAATTTTATTCATTTTACTGCTTTAAATTATTAACTCGTTCTTCGGTTTTATCCAAAAGACGCAAAAGAATATTAGTCGCGAGATAAGGATTTTTCAGATGATCCGTGAGATCAAGATTATCCATAATCTGTTGGCATTCGCTTGTTACTTCAGGGTTAAAAGGATCAAAGTTCAGGCCTAAGAATTTTAATTTGGTCATGGTCAGTTCAGCTTCTAAAACATCCATTAAACCTAATTGAGTTTCAAACTTTTGAACGAAATTTTCAGGTGTTTCCTGAATGGATGAAAGGGCCTGTTTCATTAGTGAATTCATAGAGATGAAATTATGACATTGAGTTGCATGCTGTCAATTAAACGGAGAGTATCACTCACTTTTATTTAAGGAGTGGGGATGCTTTCCATCATAATTTACTCAACGCTGATTTTCGCTCTTGTGTATTGGCTTGAGGGTACTCCAATGGTGTTCTCTAACCCCTTGAATACTAGTAAAAACCATGGAGAGGATCTAGAGAGCTGGCTCAAGAGATTTAATTGGGGCAATCGACAGGAACTCCAAGCGCCAGGCAGGCTTCCGCTTTATAAGTTTTATACTGAGGTCGTCGAAATTCTGCTCTCACTAGCGCGAAAAATGGGAGGAAGTTACCAGGATTCAATGTTGTTTTTGCGTGAAGGCCTTCAGGCCGACCGGCAATTTGAAAAAAAGCTGAAAGAAATTGTTCTGGGAACGTGGCTTCAGATGCTCATGATGGTCGTGCTTACATGGGGATTTATTGTGGGAGCGCTCTTTGTTGTAGAGATCAAAATCAGTTTGTTCAAATTGGCACTTATTGCCATTTGGCAAGGCATAGGCTTGGGCCTGTTGCCCTTTGTGATTTCTTTTTTTCGCCGAAGATTTTTTGCTGATATTGGAAAACTTTGGAAAATTCTTTATGTCCTGCGCTCATTGATTAAGGTTCCGCTCTCAAGAAGTGAGATCCTCACGATTGCAGGCGTAAGTGAAATAAAAACTATCCAGCAAAAATCACTTTTTCATATTGTTGAGAAATTAAAAGAAACCTGCCAGAGGGCCCTTCAGATGGGGGGGAGTTATGAGGAAGAAGTCTTGTCTCTTATGACGGAACTGCGGTTTCAGGAAAAGTGGCATTTTGAACTTTTTGAAAAGCGACTCATGGTGATAAAGCTAGGTTTAATGTCGATTTTCTTTTTGCCTTCTTATTTGGCCTTTATCTTCTTACTTTTAGGCGACCTTTTGACTCTAATGTAGAGCAACAATCTTTTACAGATTGAATCCGTTCTGGTTTAATGGGGCTTCTAAAAATTCAAAGGAAAGCTCCCATGGCCGTCGATGACAAAAAAGTTATTTTTGGTATGCATAAAGTTGGAAAGATATATCCACCTAAGAGGGAAGTTCTAAAGAATATTTCTCTTTCATTTTACCTCGGTGCCAAGATTGGTGTTCTTGGTCTTAACGGTTCAGGTAAATCTTCACTCCTAAAAATTATTGCTGGAGTTGATAAAGACTTTCTTGGAACTGTGAACTCAAATAAAGGTATCACTTTTGGTTACCTAGAGCAGGATCCAAAACTTGCTGACGATAAGACTGTTCGTCAGGTGGTTGAAGAAGGTCTTCAAGAGCAAGTGAATATTGTAAAAGAATACGAAGAAGTGAATAACAAATTCGGCGATGAGATGTCAGATGCCGAAATGGATAAGCTGGTTACAAAGCAAGCCGAGCTTCAAGAGAAAATGGATCACCAGAATTTATGGGATCTTGATTCACGTCTGGAGCTTGCGATGGAAGCTCTCCGTTGCCCTCCTTCGGATCAGCTATGCGGAATTCTCTCTGGTGGTGAAAAGCGCCGTGTTGCTTTATGTCGCCTGCTTCTTTCTGAACCAGATGTTCTTCTCTTGGATGAGCCTACCAACCATTTGGATGCTGAGACTGTGTTCTGGCTTGAGCGTCACCTTCACGCCTACAAGGGTACAGTTATTGCAATTACCCATGATCGATATTTCTTAGATAACGTTGCTGGTTGGATTCTTGAGCTTGACCGAGGTCACGGTATCCCTTGGGAAGGAAATTATTCTTCATGGCTTGAGCAGAAATCAAATCGCTTAGCTCAGGAAGAAAAAACTGAATCTAAACGTCAGAAGAAAATGAAAGAAGAGCTTGAGTGGATTCGCATGTCACCTAAAGCTCGTCAGGCGAAATCTAAAGCACGTATTTCTAACTACGAGCAAATGCAAAATGACTCTACTGCTGAAGCTCGCAATGAAACTAATGAACTCTTTATTCCACCAGGACCAAGACTTGGTGACATTGTTATTGATGCCAACGGAATTTCAAAAGCCTTTGGGGATAAGCTTCTCTATGAAAACCTCACTTTTAAGCTTCCTCCTGGGGGAATCGTGGGAATCATCGGGCCCAACGGTGCTGGTAAAACAACTCTCTTTAAAATGATCACTAAGCAGCTTGAACCAGATGCCGGGTCTTTTAAAGTAGGGGAAACAGTTAAGCTGTCTTACATTGATCAATCTCGTGAAATGGATCCAGAGACAACTGTGCTGCAAGAAATTTCTGGCGGGCTTGAGCTACTTAAGCTTGGCAATAAGGACATGAATGCTCGCGCTTATATTTCGAGATTCAATCTTACAGGGGACGATCAATCAAAACGTATTAAAGAATTATCCGGTGGTGAAAAAAACCGTGTTCACTTAGCGAAAATGTTAAAAGAAGAAGGCAACGTACTTCTTCTAGATGAGCCTACCAATGATTTGGATGTGAACACGCTCCAAGCTCTTGAGCGAGCTCTTTTAGAATTTGCTGGATGTGCAGTGGTTATTTCCCATGATCGATACTTCTTGGATAGGATTTGTACTCACATGCTGGCTTTCGAAGGTGATTCGAAAGTGGTGTGGTTTGAAGGAAACTTCCAGGATTATCATGAAGATCTTCGTCGTCGTCTGGGTGATAAAGCCGATGTTCCTACACGTCTGACTTATAAAAAACTAAAACGCGATTAATCGCTCGTCAGGTTGGCAATTACTGCCAACCTGACTTTGTCTCTAAGACGTTTTCAAAAAATGGCACACCCTTATCACTGCCTAGTATACGAATCACTTCTTTGACCTTTTTATTCTCCATAAAAACCACATATTCAAGATTGCGGCAGATAAGCTCCATGACTTTCTCAAACGCTAGATTGGCCTCTCCAGCGTAGAGAGTAAAAAGCAGTGCCACGCGGTTAAGGGCATCGGCCGCATTCGAAGCGTGAAGAGTTCCCATTAGCCCCTTATGGCCAGTATTCATGGCCATCAAAAAAGGCACCACTTCATGAGAGCGCATCTCACCCAGAATAATGCGGTCAGGACTTAATCTGAGAGAATAAGCAAGGTAGGAGCGCAGTGAGGTTTGGGGTGTATCGCCTGAAAGAAAACGCGTCTGATGAGGATGCTGTGAAATAATCTCAAAAGTATCTTCCAGCACAACCAGATGCTCTTCAGGTTCAACATAGTCCAGAAGAGTCGTTAGCAGAGAAGTCTTTCCAGAGCCTGTTGAGCCAGCGATGAGGACATTTTTTTTAGTTTGAACAAGGCCGACTAAAAATTCACTTTCTCCAAAGGAGGAAATAGCATGGGGCCGCTTGGCCAGACTGCGTAGCATGAGTTTTGAAATTCCCGTAGGAGAAGTTGAGCCATGGATCATACTGAAGCGAAAGCTTTTGCCAAAGAGCTCGCCGAAAAAACTACAAAATGGATTTTGCACGTTCCAGTTTTGTTTGTATTTAATGGAAATAATTTCAAGCCACAACTGCCAGTCCTCACTTTGAAGCGGTACGGGTAAGTCTATTTTTTCTCCCGCAAAATTCAGACGCTGAGACTTTTTTACTGAGTGAAAGAAAAACTCAGTTGCTTCCTGATCCAGTACTTCTTCTAAAAATGACCACT
Source organism: Bacteriovoracaceae bacterium (assembly GCA_947448095.1). GTDB lineage: Bacteria > Bdellovibrionota > Bacteriovoracia > Bacteriovoracales > Bacteriovoracaceae > Peredibacter. The sequence goes on from CANFNN010000138.1 coordinate 7,156, forward strand.
GCGTGAGATTCAAAAAGTAATTTTTTATCGCCTCAAGATCCTCCGCTTCATTGAGGGTAGGGAGTTCCTGAAAGTATTGATCCCAAGTCGGAACCATTCCCTTATTTAAGGCCGAGATCAATATTCGTCTGGCCTGAGTCATAGCATCTGATCGGTTTAGTGGAAGAGCATTTTCTTTAAACAGGCTTAACATTACTCCACCGCTTCTAAAACCACGTAGCCGTAGATTTGTTTGTAGGTTTTTGTATCTGATTTTGATTCAAATAAATGCTTGAGAATGGGGATGTCTGAGAGAAAAGGGATGCCTTGGCGATCTTTACTCGTGGTTTGAAAGCCTATCTGGAATATTTTCATCGGCACTCCAATTTCTAAGAGAGCAGAGGAGATTTCTTTGCTGCCACTAATGGCCTGGGCCACGGGTCTGGAAAAT
>CANFNN010000139.1 GCA_947448095.1 Bacteriovoracaceae bacterium
AACTAATGTTTTAAATTCTCTACATATTTATCAATTTGAGACAAAAACTTACTTGAGATTTTTTGAACTTCATCTTTCCAGTGAATAAGTTCATCACGAAGATGGGGATAATCTTCAAAATCAGCAAGCGTCATTTTGCGCTTTTTCATAAATTTCTGACCTAGTTCCACGAGTATTTTCTTATCTAGGTAGGAACTCATTTGAGACAACAATTCACTTTCTTCATTTTTGAGATGATTACGGACAAGTCCAATTAAGACATTTAACTCCGCTTCAATAGCTTCCGAAAAAAATTTTGAACGTAGTACACTGGGTCTCAATTGTTTAATTTGGTCTTGAAATATTTGATGCTCAATTTCCGCTTCCAAAACCAACGAATGAAGAGCCTCGTTCCTACGGAGCGCAGGATACAAAATGTCCTCTTCGGCTTGGGAGTGCTTTAATACCAGCGTGAGAAATTCCTTCGCAACTTTAAGCTTTTGATTTTTGCTAGTTTTCTCATCACTAAGGGTTTCGCTAAATTCCTTAATTACACGGTGATCAATAAGAATCATATCGACGATATTTACGTCGCGAATCAGGGTGTTTTTCTCATTCGTTTTTTCCATTGTTGCCTCAAGATGAATCTAAGCAAAGCTTAGGCCAAAGTAGTCATCTCCAAAGCCATTAATAAGACTATCAATACCAGCGCATTATTTTTCAGTACGTGGTTATTTGCCCCACAGGACTGAGATAGTCAGAAGCTTGGATTCTCGTAAAGTGAATGAGAGGATCTTATTTAGGAGGTAACTTATGTCACTTCAAAAAATTGCAATTGCCATGCCCATGGAAGAAAAACTAGTTCAGCCACTTCACGATTGGGGCCAGAGTTTTGATTGGTCTCAGGTCACCGAGGTGCACTTGATTCATGTGGTGAAAAAGAATGTCTCCCCACTAGAATTTGGTTTAGTGGAAATGCCAGATGAAAAGACCTTTCAGGAAATGATGCCGACACTTGATCAGTATTTAAGAGATGAAGCGAAAAAAATAATTTCTTCCCAGTTTAAGGGAGAAATTTATTACCATTTAAGCCGAGACTTTAGTCCTGAAGAAGAGATGGTTTCCCTATTAAAGAAAACCAACGTCAATTTGTTGGTTGTCTCAACTCGGGGGAAGCATGGCTTTGCCGGGCTTTTTCAAAGTTCTTTTACCGATCAGATGGTGAAATTTTCCCCCTGTGACGTGTATGTCGTGCGTCCACATGGGAAAAATTAGCCTCCAAGATTTAATCCCGCCCCTCCCTTAGGAGGGGCGGAAAAACCGCAGTGCATCAGTATCGACAAACCTCGTCCTTTTCCCCACAATAGTAGGACTAATCTTTAACTGTTCCCTGGAGAAAAATATGGCCAAAATTAAAGTCGCTAATCCCGTTGTGGAACTTGATGGCGATGAGATGACTCGCATTATCTGGACTTTCATCAAAGACAAACTGATCAATCCTTATCTTGATCTGGAAATTAAGTACTTCGATCTTGGGATGGAAAATCGTGATGCCACTGACGATAAAGTGACAATTGAAGCGGCCGAAGCCATCAAGAAATATAACGTTGGTATCAAATGCGCGACAATCACTCCGGATGAAAAGCGTGTTGAAGAATTCAAACTCAAGCAAATGTGGAAATCTCCCAATGGAACGATCCGTAACATCTTGGATGGAACGGTTTTTCGTGAGCCTATCATCATTAAAAATATTCCTCGTCTTGTGCCTGGTTGGACTAAGCCTATCGTCATCGGACGTCATGCTTTCGGAGATCAGTACAAAGCCACTGATACTGTAATCAAGGGTAAAGGTACGCTCAAGATGACTTTCACTGATGAAGCAGGGAAAGTTCAAGAATGGGAAGTCTACAACTACAAAGGCGACGGTGTTGCTCTTTGTATGTACAACACTGACGAATCAATTCGCGGTTTTGCTGAGTCATGTTTTAATATGGCGCTGGTTAAGGGCTGGCCTTTATACCTATCAACTAAAAATACTATCCTTAAAAAATACGATGGCCGTTTCAAAGATATCTTTAATGAAATCTATGAAAAAGATTACAAAAAGAAATTTGAAGCAAAAGGCATCAGCTACGAGCACCGACTTATCGATGATATGGTTGCTGCTTGTATGAAGTGGTCAGGTGGATATGTATGGGCCTGTAAAAACTACGATGGTGACGTTCAGTCTGATACTGTCGCCCAAGGATTTGGTTCATTAGGACTCATGACTTCAGTTCTTATGACTCCAGATGGAAAAACAATTGAAGCAGAAGCAGCTCACGGGACAGTGACTCGTCACTACCGTATGCACCAGCAAGGCAAGCCTACTTCGACCAATCCAATGGCATCTATTTTTGCTTGGACTCGTGGTCTACTTCACCGCGGAAAACTTGATGGTAATAAAGAACTCATTCATTTTTGCGAAACGCTCGAAGCAGTTTGTATCCAAACTGTTGAAGAAGGCAAAATGACGAAAGATCTTGCTTCATGTATTTATGGTGAAAAAGTCTCTGCTGAGAATTATCTTACGACAGAGCTTTTCCTCGAAGCCATTAATCAAAACCTGCAAAAACAAATCAAAATTTAATTTTTCATAGGCCCGCGCAAGCGGGCCTTTTAGATCGAGCAGCATGCCCAGTTATCTTGTAAAAGCCCAGAACCGCGAAGTCATAGCAGCAATTGATCTTGGATCAAATGCTCTGCGTGCGAGTGTTGCTATAAAAACTCCAGATGGTCTGACCGTTCTCAAAAATGTTCGGGCGCCGCTCAGATTAGGGGAAGATGTCTTCGCCCTCGGAAACATCTCAGAAGAAAAAATGGAACAGACTGAGGATGCCTTCATAAGCCTTTTGCATCTGTTTACAGAATATAATGTGACTCAGGTAACGGCCAAGGCCACATCTGCCATGCGGGATTCAAAAAACGGTCCTGTTCTCGCTCAAAGAATACTTCATTCGACAGGCATTTCAATTGAGACCATTTCTGGCCAAGATGAGGCCAGAATGATTTTTGAAGCCGTTCGCGGTCAATTAGAACTCAAAAAGAAAAGCGCTCTCTTGATGGACGTTGGCGGAGGTAGTACCGAATTAATCGTCGTAAAAGATGAGCAGATAGTCGGCATTCATAGCTTTAACGTCGGAACTGTCAGGCTCTTGCGCTATAAAAGCCAAGAAGAGCTTGAATTACGTATCCGTATACAAGTTCAAAAGATGCTTCGTTTTATTGAAAAACATTTAGGTAAAAAGAAACCAGACCTCTTTATTGGAACCGGCGGAAACCTTAGACGTATCGGAAAAATCCGAAAAAAAATCCTTGGGCAAGAAACCTCTCAGTTGGCGCTTTATAAAGAAATTGCTCATATGGAAGAATCTATCTTGAGCATGTCCTACGTGGACCGCATCAGAAGACTCGAATTAGATCAAAATAGGGCGGACGTTATTTTACCGGCGATCATGCTGACTAAAATATTAATGGAAGAATTACGAATCCAAAAAATCAATCTTCCCAAAGTTGGCCTCAAAGAAGGCATTTTGCTTTCAATGCTTGAAGAAAGACCAACGAAATTTATTCTTAAAGATTAATCAGTCACGGCTTTGAGAAATTTGGGCGTGATTAACAGCTCCAGGGTAAATCCTTCCCACATCTTTCCTTCAAGCACACAGATCCCACCTTTTTTGATGGTCATAAAATCATGCTCTGGGTGAAGCGATAAAAGACTCGCTATCACTGTGGTTAAATGCGGATCATGCCCTACAAAGGCGTAGCAGCCATCAGCAGGAAGAAACGAGATGTACTCAACCAAATGCCTGGGGTCATCCAAAATATCAAGATCGGCCATGAGTTCAAGGTCAGCATCTTGATGAAATTCCCAAAATATTTCAGCCGATTGAATGGCTCGAGACAGTGGTGAAGAAAAGATCACATCAATTTTTGTTTCTACTTTTTTGAAAAGCTTAAAGGTCTTTTTGAGGCGTCTGATTCCTTCGTCGGTTAAAACTCTCTCAAAATCTTCATATTGGTTTTGCGAGTAGTGCCCTTCTGCAAGTCCGTGACGAATAAAAACTAATTTCATAAGATTGCCTTTTCACGCTGAAGAGTAGTGCTCATTAAGATGGCGTGAGTGCTCCGCTCTTCTTCGCCGGCCTCCGGAACTATTTGAGTATATGAGCCGTCTTCGTTAAGTAACCAAGCCAGACGATTGTCTTCCAACATGACATCTATAAACTCCCACAGTTTCTCTTTAAGTTTTACATCATAAATGGGAGTGATCAATTCAACTCGGTTATGTAAATTCCTATGCATCCAGTCGGCTGAACCAATATAGAACTCTCCCTCATTGGGATTATCACTACCGTTTGCAAAATAGAAGATACGAGAATGTTCTAAAAAGCGGCCAATGATTGATATGACTTTAATATTTTCAGATAAGCCTTTGATGCCTGGTTTAAGACAGCAAAATCCTCTCACGATAAGGATGACTTCTACTCCGGCAATACTGGCTTCGTATAAAGCCTCGGTAATGATTTCATCTTCCATCGAATTCATCTTGGCGATAATTCGGGCCGGTAGACCTGCTTTTTTATTTTTGATTTCTTCCTGGATTTTTTTCATGAATGTCGATTTCATGTTAATCGGAGCGATAAGGAGTTCATGGTAATCTGTTTTAAGTGAGCTTCCAGTGAGGTAATTAAACACTTCAATCACTTCTCGGCAAATCCTCTGGTTACAAGTCAGAAGACCTAAATCAGTATAAAGACTGGCCGTTTGGGAGTGATAATTTCCGGTTCCAATATGAGCATAACTCATAATTTCTCCATCACTTTCCTGACGAATCACAAGTGTTGTTTTGGTATGAGTTTTTAAACCTAAAATACCATAAACGACGTGCACACCTGCATCTTCAAGCTTTTGCGCCCAAACAATATTTCGTTGCTCATCAAATCGTGCCTGAAGTTCCACTAAGGCCACCACTTGTTTGCCTTTTTCAGCGGCCTTAATCAAATGGCGAATAAAAGGAGAATTATCTCCCGTTCGGTATAAGGTCATCTTAATGGTTAAGACATGAGGGTCATCAGCAGCAGAAGAGAGAAACTTCTCCACTGTTCCAACAAAGCTCTCGTAAGGGTGATGTAAGAGGACGTCGCCCTGACGGATAAGCGAAAAGATATTCGGATTCTCGGCAAAAACTTTGGGAATAATGGGAGACCAAGGCTTGAATTTTAGTTCCGGTAAATCCAGTTCTAAAATACTTTTTAAAATCATGAAATCGATCGGAAAATCCATTTCATAAATATCTTCGTCCAAAATCTCAAGCGAGTCTTTTAAAAAACCAGTAATGCTTGGATCGGTTGATTTATGAATTTCAAGCCGAACACACTCGGCCAGACGACGCTCCTTAATCCCCTCTTCAACTAAAATCAAAAGATCCTGGGCTTCATCTTCTCTTTGGTCAACGTTAGCATTTCGAGAAACCCTGAAGGGAACCGTTTGCTGGATTTCCATGCCTGGGTACAGCATGTGTAAATTCGATCGAACCAAGGTCACGGTTGTGACAAAGCGAAACTTCGCTTCACCTTTTTGGCGTGGCAACTGAATGAGGCCAGGAATAACGTCCGGGATTTTTACTCTTGAAAATAAAATCGTATCCGTCACAGGGTTCTTGAGAATCATCCCTAGTGAGTAAGAGAGATTGGAAATAAATGGAAAAGGATGTCCTGGATCCACTGAAAGCGGCGTGAGCACGGGATAAATCTTTTTCTTAAAATAACTATTTAAGTATTCCTGATCCTCAAGCATCAGATCCTCAAAGTCATAGATAAAGATGTCCTGACGCTGAAGCTCTGCCACCAGTCCTAAATAAATTGAGCGCTGTTTTTCTAAGTCCACGTTAATGTGTTTTCTAATTCCGGCAAGTTGCTCTTGGGGAGTTTGACCGTCAACCGAACGATGAGTAAAGCCAGACACAATCTGGTGCTTCAAGTAACCGATTCGCTTCATAACGAATTCATCAAGGTTAGAAGAAAAAATGATTAAAAAGCGCAGCCTTTCGAGTAAAGGATTTCGTTTGTCTGAGGCCTCATGCAGAACTCTGCGATTAAACTGCAGCCAGGAAATATCCCGATTCAAAAAATGTGTAGGATCAACGTTAAAATTGATGTTTTTAAGTTGCTTCGAAGCACTTCGCCTTTTGCGCATAAAATTCTCTTCTAGTGTCTAAAGTTTAGTCATTTACGAGGGGAATGTGAAAAAAGTAGTCGAATTCCCTGCTACCAGTTTATTTACCCCTTACCCCAAGAGCAAGAAAATAACCCCCTGAAATGAATAGTATTTAGGCCTCTCCTAGTGGGGCTTTTCAGCTCTTTGCCACTTGGCACCAAACTTGGATGTATAAAAGGAAATTAGTTATTCTTTTAGGGGGTATTTATGTCACGATCTCACTCACACTTTCTTGCGATGCTACCTTTATTATCGATTCTTACTATGTCTCCCATGCACATAGAGTCTAACCTTGCTTCTCGGTCAATTGCTTCAGAAGTCGTTGCTGCTCATCCTAAATATGAAGCACGCGCTGCAAAGATTGATCGCTCAAAAATTGAAATCGATAAAGACTTGGACCTCTCTTGCTTCTCGGATAGAGGCGAAGCACTAAGAACTCGCCTTCTTCAGGAAAGAAAAGACTATAAAGTGGACCTTATTGAAAAAGACGCCGTGGCCGCTCAAAAAGCAAGAATCGAGAGCCTGGTTTCAGGACTTGTGGACCTAGAAGTTGATATGGCGGCATTGAAAGAGAAAAAGGCCTGGGATCCAACCGGTGAGCAAATTGCTGATGGAACTATGGGCGAACTAAAAACAACACTTGAAAGCTTACTTCAAGATGAAATTGAAAATGATCTCGCTGTCTTAAAAGATAAAGTCAAAAAAGACGAAGCTCCGGTCGTAGTCGTTAAGCCGGAAGAAGAAGTCAAAAAAGAGCCTGTAAAAACTAAAGATGAGCAAATTGTTTGTGACCTCGAAGATAAAAATAAAGTCTTATCAAAACAAGTGGAAGACCTACTGAGTGAGCAAAAGAAAATCATGGAAACCATGATGGGCATGAGTAATATGATGATTCAAATGAATCAAAGAATGCAAATGCCTCAACAGCAGCAATACCAGGTTCCAAGCTGGCTCATGTCCGGCTCTCTAGTGAACCCTCAATTGCAGTACCCTTATTTAGCTTCTCCGACAGTTATCATCATCGATGCCTCAAGAGGTCAGTCTCAGAGCTTCATCGGTCAAGGTCAGCCTAATAGTCCACAAATGGGGCAGCAAAACTATCAACAAAATGGCCAATCTGGGCAGTATCAGTACCCACAAATGCCTGAGCAGCAGCCGATGCCTTCGTACATGCAACCACAACCTCAGTTGCCACAGCCGTTTCTTGCAGGGAATTTTGGTAGTAACCCGAACTCATTTAACTTTGGTCCCTCTGCCTTTAATTAACCAAAAACTTCCGACTACATAAGTCCCCCATAAAAGCGCCCACATGATAAATGTGGGCCTTTTTTTGCTCATGAAAAGTCCC
>CANFNN010000140.1 GCA_947448095.1 Bacteriovoracaceae bacterium
CGGGATAGTTCTTATTCCCTGGGCAATAAAAAAGCCTACCGAATCCTCATGGCCTCAGTTGAACCAACGGCCATTAGGGCCAAGATTTTACCCCTCATGAAGCGCTACGGAATTGCCCAGGTTGATAACGTTAAGCCCGGCACGCAAATCCCTGGTGGGCTCTATTTTAACTTAAATGTACCTTCTAAAAATCTCAAAGATTTTATGACGAAAGTTTCTACTTACGCTGAAGCCACGATTTTTGAGAGCCGCTCAGAAGGCGGGGACATCGCTGGCAAAAATCGAGTGTTCATTTGGGTTAAGGGGATCTAATGGCTTTTTTCTTTGGTAGTATCCACTCCAAGGATCGCATCCAGAATTCCTATATCTCCGATTGATTCTTTAGACTTCATCCCATGCTCTTTAGCACTGGTCTTTATTCCCTCGAAAATAGTTGAGTCAATGCCCTGGATTTTCTCAAGACCAGCTTGCTCTTTGTTCCATCCGCTCACGTTTCGTCCCATAATTTGATTCGGCCCACCTTTAACTTCTTTTGAGATCTCTAGCTGACTGGTAATGATGTTATTAAACATCACGACTTGAGCGAGTCTGGCGCGCTCTTCTTTACTCTCTTTTATATTTCCTTCAATCAGTTTCTTTTTATTGTCATCGTCTCCAGCTATCTTTTCTGAAACTTGCCGTTTTCCAAGTTTTAATTGGAGTGCCTGTTTTTCCGCCTCTTTTCTCGCTTCATAAAATTTGTCTATTTCCGCTGCAATTTGAGTTTCTGTCAGCTCATTCTTTTCAAGCTTTTCTAAAAGATCAAAATGTCGATTCTCCTTTAGATAATCTTTGAGTTCTGTTTGGTTAAGTTTGTTTACCCTTGCAACTTCGATTTGACGCTTTAATTCAATATCCATTTCCAAGTCAGACATTGCCCTGTCGAGACCGTCATCAATTTGTAAAAATTGCTTGCAATCATTCCCACTGCTGTCACTTTTACACTTCGTCTCGAGGTCTTGAAGCTTGTCATTTTCTGTTTTAGAATTATGCAAAATATCAGCAGAGCCCACACTGGTTAATTCATCCAAGGATTCTTCCCCGGCCCCTTTACCATTTTGATAGATCTTTGGACTCTTAATCATTTTGATCGCAAATGTACCTTTGTCCTCCATCTCATCAAATTGCTTCGCTACCTTTTCGGTATTTCTTAAAGTTGTCCGGATCGATTCTAGTTTATTAAAAGTTAAGCAGGCGTTGGCACCGATAGGTGGGGTCGCTTTTACGTTCTTTTTAAAAGTATCACACATCGGTTTAATAGCAGCCGAACAAAATGAAAAAAATGTTGTATAAAGTTTACTATCAATAGGTTTGTTACCCGGTGTTAACCCTGAAATAAGGTTGGAATAAACTTCCTTTTCATCATTGAGGTCGGTTTTCTTCTCCAGTTTGAAAAATTGATCTCCACCCACATCACTTAAGTCTTCTGTTTTAAGAACTTTATCAGGATCATTTGGAAAAAGACTATCATACCAGTAGGTTGTGAAGTCCGTTGCAGTTGATCCAGATTTTAGGCGCAAATTTTCAAAACAAAATCGCGAAATTTCAAAGAGTGCATTTTTGGCCAGCTGGTTTTTATAAAGCTCAACGAAGACTGCCTGATCAACTATTTTTTGGTCTTCCCATTTTTGTGGGGCATTGTTTTTTGCATCAAGATCAACACCAGTCAAAGACTTGTGCAATTTCTTTGTGAGGTACTCGGTGATGTCGTTAACGCTTTTACTTTTGATTAGGCCATAGTCTTTGAGTTTAAGATCTTCTGCTAATTTCTTTAAGGTCGCAGGATTTTTATTGGCGATTTTATCTTTAAAACATTCTGTCGCAAGCTTTAAGTTGGCACCTGATGTCTCACCTTTAACAAACTTATTCTTGTCTCGGCACTCATTGAATTCCTGGGAATTTCCTACAATTCTTTCCACTTCGACATCTTTGACGACAGTTAAAAACTTCGATTCAACTCGTGTTTGAATTTCATCCGTGGCCAGGGCCTGATAGGAGAGTAAAATAAGAAGCAAAATAAGCTTATTCATATGCTTATTTTATCGGAAGAAAGTGGCTAGAGACTTACTGCTTGAAGCAGAGAAAACGATAACTCTATCAAATCAAGTGCTTAGCTTCTACATTGCATCCCGGGACATCCCGAACAAGGACTTTAAATCTCCCAACAAAATGTGGCTTTTCCCTAGGTAATACCACTGCCGAACAATTCCAATCAGCATGGCCGCAAAAAATCCATAGGCCACTCCCGCATGAACGACCTTACTCACCATCCCCGTGTCGTGCGCACCACCTAACAAGAAGGCGATCGTTCCCAAAATAAGCATCAGAATCGTCCAAGGAATGGTCTGTCGCTTTGACAGGGTTGATTCATGAACAAATCGAGAAACTTTCTTTTTATAGGGCTCAAGATCCTCTGGAGGAGTATCAAACAACTCGTTAATATTTCCGGCACTATTAAGAGCGTTCCAAACATTTTCAACAAGGCGAGAGACACCTATGAAATAAAACATCACGAACGCCTGAATAAAAATAGTGAAGATAAAAGTTGGGATGGCCAAATGGATGTGCCCGTAATCAACTGAGAACCAACCCAGAGCGACTCCAGCCGTTAGAAATATCCCGCTAACCATGATGATTAATAAAAATCTCAGTACATAGGCCATAATAGCTTCCAATTTAGAGGGCAATTTGTTAATTTCTCTTCGTATTTACCCCCTTTTTTATCATAAGGAAATCAAATGTCCGCAGAAAATCAGGGCAATCCTACGCCAACAAAAAAAATTCTCGAAAGTTCACCCCTTTCTGGCATCACAGTTCCGATTGCGATCGTTTTAGTCGGTGCCTTAATCATTTTTGGTGTAACTAAAATGCTTTCCTCTGGCAAAAATCACCGTGATCTCATTGAAGAAATGAATTCTAAAACTTTTGGCAATCGTTGGGTCGCCGCTTACGAGCTTTCAAAATTCTTGGCCTCGTCTAAGATTCCTAAAGAGGACATGCCTTGGGTAATTGAAAACTTGTCTAAGGTTTATTACGAGTCGGTGGATGCGCGTACTAGAAATTTTGTGGTCTTGGCCCTAGGCAGTTTAAACAATCCTTTGTCATTGCCGGTGCTCAACAAGGCGCTTGAAGACCAAGATCCCCAAGTCAAATTCAACGCAGTAGTTTCGTTAGGTATTATGGACAAATTTTCAGCAATAGACTGGCCAAAAGTTGAAGCGCTGCTTCAACAGAATGAAGATCCTGGTCTTAAACAAGTTGCGTTGTTCACACTAGCGTCACACAAGCAACCTAAAGTGGAAGAGCTGGCCTTACAACTATTAAACTCAAGTGAGAAAACTCTGCGCTACGCTGCGGCAACTGTTTTAATTCATTACAAAAGAGCAGAGGCACTTCCCGCACTAGAAGAAATTTCAAACCTAAAATATGACAACATTGTTCCCGGAGAATTAAACGGTGCACAAGCTGAAGGCCTGAAAATGAATCTTTTGGAAAACATTGAAAAATCTAAATGGATTGAAGTTGCTGGTTTGGTCCAAAAACTTGAGTCTAGTGACGGCAATGTTCGGGTTCAGACAAAAGCAAAGCAAGTTCTAAATCTATTGAAAAATTAGAAGTTTACACCCATAATGGGTATCAAACCTTAAGCCCCGTTTAGACCTCAAATTATTTTTGAACTAGACATATATTTTCTTTTCCGGAGATTCTCTCATGAGTGATGAGGCAAAAACCAGTCTGAACCGTCGCGAGTTCTTTTCATTTCTCGCCGTTGGTTGGATTACTTTTGGTGCTGCTACTGCTGGTTTAGCAAGCTTGGTCTTCAGGTTCCTCTACCCTAACGTAGTTTTCGAACCCGCGATGGACTTTATCGCTGGAGCTCCTGATGATTATCCTGATGGAGTTGATGAGCGTTGGAAGAACGGATTTGGAGTTTGGATTTATAAAAAAGATGGCCGCTTAGTCGCCATGTCCAACATCTGTACTCATCTTGGTTGTATTCCTACTTGGCTTCCTGCCGAGAGTAAATTTAAGTGCCCATGTCATGGTTCTGGTTATTATCCAAACGGTATTAACTTTGAAGGTCCTGCACCAAGACCTCTTGAGCGTTTCAAAATTTTCCGTAATCCTGAAGGTAAAATCATTGTCGATAAAACGAAAGTGTTCCGTTACGAAAAAGGTGAATGGAACAATGATGGTGCTTACATAGAAGTTTAATTTTTAGAGGAATAGATATGTCAGAAGGTTTTGCTAAAAAAGTTGCTAATACCCAAGTTTGGAAAGCCATTTTTCGTCACGGCCCACCTAACAATGCTCGTAACCGTGCTGCAGTTGTTGCAGGTAACGTGTTTCTTCATTTGCACCCAATTAAGTTAAAAAAATCAGGAGTTCAGCTCGGATACACTTGGTGTATGGGTGGACTTACTTTTTTCATTTTCCTTTCACTCACAGTGACTGGTGTGCTTCTTATGTTTTATTACCGTCCAACAGCTGAATACGCTTTCACTGATATCATCGGACTTCGCGAGCACGTTCCTTTAGGAATTATGCGTGAGCTTCACCGCTGGGGCGCGCATTTAATGGTAATTACCGTCTGGATCCACATGTTCCGCGTGTTCATGACTGGCTCTTATAAACCACCTCGTGAATTCAACTGGGGTGTGGGTGTAATTCTTCTTATCTTAACCATGCTTCTTTCGTTTACTGGGTATCTTCTTCCTTGGGATCAGCTCGCTATTTGGGCTATTACCGTGGGGTCGAACATGGCGAAAGCAACACCATTTCTTGGTAACGGTGGACCCGGTGCTGCGCTTGCAAAAATCGGTGATTTTGTAATGGTTTCAGATAAAAACGATGTTCGTTTCCAACTTCTAGGTGGACGTTTTGTAGGAGAAGCAGCTTTGCTTCGTTTCTATATTCTCCACTGCGTATTTATTCCACTCGTTGTGGCAGTATTAATTGCTGTTCACTTTTGGCGTGTACGTAAAGATGGCGGAATTTCGGCTCCACTTTAGGAAAGATAAGGGAAACATATGATTAAGGCAGCGATTAACGTTCTTGCCACTCCGGTTTACTCGTTTTCAATTTTTATTGCTTTGTTTTATCTGGCTTTAAAAAGAATTGATATCGTTGGTACCAAAAAATTCGGTTTGGGATTACTTATATTCACACTGGTAGTTTTTGGTTGGATGGTAGCAGATCCGATTTTCTTCTCTATTATATCACTTCCGGATAATATTCCGATTATCATCCTTAACGCCTTGGTGTTTTGGTCGACTTGGTATGCCCTTTATAAAGGTCACCAAAACGATCTTAGAATTGAAGCCGGTGAGCCGCCAATCGAAGGGACACCTGAAAATCGTGAAAAAGTTTGGGCGTGGCCTAACCTTGTATATACCGAACTCTTTTGTGGAATCATTTGTACTGTCTTTCTTATCGTTTGGGCAATTTTCTTCAAAGCTCCTCTAGAGGAGCCGGCCAACCCGACTTGGGCACCTAACCCTGCTAAAGCTCCATGGTACTTTCTTGGTCTGCAAGAAATGCTCGTTTATTTCGATCCGTGGATGGCCGGCGTAGTTCTTCCAGGAATTATTGTAGTAGGACTTATTGCGATTCCTTTTCTTGATATTAATCCTAAGGGAAATGGCTACTACACTTTTAAAGAGCGTAAGTTTGCAATTTCGAGCTTTCTGTTTGGTTGGCTCGCCTTGTGGGTTTATTTGATTCAAGTGGGTACGTTCCTTCGAGGTCCTAACTGGACTTTCTATGGTCCATTCGAATTTTGGGACTTCCACAAAGTGGTGGCTGAAAACAACATCAACCTTTCTGAAATTGTGTGGATTAAGTTTTTCAATCGAGCTCTCCCTAAAAATATATTTGTCAGAGAGATGTTTGGTCTAGTCGCCACATTTGGATATTTATTTGGTTTGATTCCTCTTATTACGAAGAAGTGGGGTAAGAGTTACCTCGAACGCATGGGATCTATTCGTTATTATATTATGCTTTTTCTTGTTCTCAGTATGATGAGCTTACCAATCAAAATGTACCTACGATGGTTCTTTAACCTTAAGTACATATTGGCTATGCCTGAATTTGAATTAAACCTCTAATTGTTTTTTATAAGGTAGAAACATGAAACGTGAACCCGGAATGGCCTATGACACTAAAGTTCTGAATAAGATCTTTGCTGTTTTATCCGTCTCCTTCTTATTGGTTACTATCTGGATGATTTTTGACGACTACATCCGTCCATGGAAAGCCGTTCAAGTCAAAGCTCTAGATATTGAAAAACAAAAAATTCAAGAAAAAATCAAAGAAATTGATGGCTCAATTGATGGTCAAAAAATTAAGGAAGCAAAAGCCAAAATTGCTTCCTCTACAGAAGAGATCAAAAAGCATCAAGCTCAAATGGACAAGGCTTCAGATAAAGTCGCTGAAATTCAAAGAAAAATTTACGTTCAAAATATGACCAATGGTGTGAACGGATCTCAAGCAGCTGCCTTTCAATTTAAATATGAACACGCCTTAGTTGAAAAACACCTTGATGAAGCCAAAGAACTTAAAGTTAAGTTCGATGATTTCAAATCAAAAGAGATGGAAGGCAAAGATTCACTCAAAGGGTTAATGGCTGAGGAAGCAGCTGCTCAGGGTGAAATCAAATTAATCCTGGCCAATAAAACAGCTGCTGAGAAGGAACTGAAGGATTTGGTTAGCGGCAAAGAATTAATGTTGATGGCCATGTCCGGAGTTGAAAAAAATCCTGTTTGGGCCTTAAGAAACTCACCTTTCATTGATTATCTAGACCCGACAATTAAGATTCGCCAGTATGTAATTAAAAATGCAACTAACGATTTTTATTTTCAAGAAGCCCCTAAAATTGACCGTTGTACAACTTGTCACGTGTTCAGTGATAAGCCAGGCTATGAAGATCAGCCAAATCCATACAAAACACATCCGAACTTAGACAAGCTTGCCATTGGTGCTAACTCGGCTCACCCAGTAAAAGAATTTGGTTGTACTTCATGTCACGGTGGAGTTGGTGATAGGGTTAATGATTTCAATTCACCTGCACATATTCCACAAAACGCAGCTCAAGCTCAAGAATGGAAAGAGAAATACCACTGGCACGAGCCTCATAAAGTTCCACAGCCAATGCTTCCACTTCAGTACACTGAAGGTATGTGTATGAAGTGCCATAAGGGTGTCGATCGTATACCTATGGCCGATAAGCTTAACCATGGCCGCCAAGTAATTGAGACTTACGGATGTTATGGTTGTCACAAAATCGATGGATGGCAGCACCATAAGAAACCAGGTCCTTCGCTTCAGAAGATTACTGGTAAAGTTTCAAAAGAATTTATCAAAAACTGGATTTGGTCGCCTAAATCGTTTAATCCGAAGTCGAAAATGCCTTCTTACTTTAACCAGGCAAACAATTCTAAGCCTGAGTTTAAAGCTAAGAACATGACTGAAGTAAACGCGATGGCAGAATACATTTACCGCACATCGAAAGATTACAAGCCACTTCAAAAATATGCTGGTGGCA
>CANFNN010000141.1 GCA_947448095.1 Bacteriovoracaceae bacterium
AAAAGAATAGCTCTTAAAATATCATCGCCTCCGTTATTCACTAACCAATTTCGATTATGAACAGAAACCGTCATAAGATAGGCCCCAATCATCGCCCAACGGGTTTTATATCCAAAGACAAGCATCAAGCCAAAAATGAAGTGAATGGCAAACATGAGGACAGCAAAACTTAATGATCCATTGGCCAAATGAAAAGACAAAGACCAAGGCATAGACATTTCAGACACAAATATCGACCGTGGAACCATACCCACGTCAGTATAAAAATTTATCAAATCCGGAAGACGATAAACCACGTCAGCGATCACTATCAGGCCCATTAAGCAGCGATAGAGTGCTAAGGATCGGTAATCGAGTCCTAATGTTCTTTTCACATGAGCTAAGAAATTCATCAAACATACCTTTTTGAACTTAGACATTTCTTTTATTGTAACGGATTCCATGACATTTTCGACATATTCGTCTAATGTTTTCGAACTCAAAACAAGACACGATAACGCAACGCGAGACCAAGTAAATGCTCTACAAGATTCGAGATGAAATCACTCAAGACTACGATGTCATTATCATTGGATCAGGCCTGGCCGGAATGACTGCTGCCAACGTCCTTGGTCGACATGGACACAAAGTGCTTTTACTTGAAGCTCATAACAAACTGGGTGGCTTTGCCACATGGTTTTTTCGAGATGATCGAAAGCATGTTTTTGATATTTCGCTCCACGGTTTCCCGGTTGGGATGATTAAAACCTGCCGTAAATACTGGAACAAAGAAATCGCCGACGCCATCGTTCAGCTAAAAGATGTACGTTTCGTGAACCCTCAGTTCAATGTTCAAACTGATTTTACCAAAGAACATTATTCTAATATCCTAACAAATCATTTTAAGATCCCTAGTGAAACAGTATCCGCGTTTTTTGAATATCTCTCTAGTATGAATTTTTATGATAATTCTCAGCTTTCCAATCGAGAATTGTTCGAAAAATTCTTTCCGGGGCGCAATGATGTGACCCGAATTCTGATGGAGCCGATCACTTACGCGAACGGATCGACTCTGGATGACCCCGCCATAAGCTACGGAATAGTTTTTTCAAATTTTATGAGCAAGGGCGTGTACACCTTTAAAGGTGGCACGGACTTGATTATTAATAAAATGAAAGAAGAGCTGCTCAAAAACAATGTCGACATCAAATTACAATCCAAAGTAGAGAAAATCATTATTGAGGATGGCAAAACAACAGGCATCTGGCTGGATGGCAAGAGAGTAAAATCTAAAGCGATTCTTTCCAACGCCAATATTAACACCACTGTTTTAAAAATGGTCGGAGAGGAACATTTCCCCGAAGACTTCATTAAAAAAACTAAAGCAGTGAGATTAAACTCCTCAAGCTGCCAAGTTTATATTGGACTTAAAGCGGGAGAAAGTATTCCCCATATTGGTGACCTAATATTCACTTCAAGCTACCCCACTTATAATCCAGCAAGACTTTTGGATTTCAAAGTCAGCTCAAGAACTTTTTCTATTTACTACCCTGAGCAAGCTAGACCTCAAGATCTTGAGGCACGAGTGGCCATCGTTTCCAGCACCAACTGCAATTATGACGACTGGAAAAAACTCTCTTCTGAAGAGTATGAAATTGAAAAACAAAGCATGATCGAAGAAACACTTTTAGGTCTGGAAGCTTTTCTGCCTGATATACGCGACAAAATTGATATTATCGAAGCGGCAACTCCTCTAACAGTGGAGCGCTATACACTTCATCCAAAAGGCTCTTCTTTTGGAACGAAATTTGAAGGTCTAGAAATCTCTATGAATCTTCACAATACTCTACCAGGACTTTTCCACGCTGGCTCCGTCGGCATAATTATGTCTGGCTGGCTAGGTGCTGCCAACTATGGTGTCATTCAATCCAATGCCATCGAATCTTACTTAGGAACACAAAATGTATAATTTCAATTCTCAACACGTAATCATTACAGGTGGAACTCGCGGAATAGGTGCAGGACTAACCGAAAAATTCCTTCAAGCAGGTGCAACAGTCATTGCAACTTATGCAGGAAATGATGAAGCGGCAAAGATCTTCAAAGAAAAATTTTCTGAGTATGGGTCAAAATTGGTTTTAAAAAAATTCAATGTCGCAAACACATCAGAAGTTGAATCTTTTTTCAACGAATACGATAAAACTTATCCAAGCCTAGAAGTTCTGATCAACAATGCTGGAATACGCAGAGACAATATTGTCGCTAGTATGGCAGAAAGCGACTGGGATAGTGTGATTGATACTAACCTTAAAGGCACCTTTAACATGACTCGATTTGGTGTTCTAGCAATGATGAAAAACCGCTACGGACGGATAGTGAATATGTCCTCAGTTGGTGGAAAACTGGGATTACCTGGACAGGCCAACTATGCTGCGTCCAAAGCAGGTCAAATTGCTCTTTCGTTGTCGGTGTCTAAAGAAGTAGCAAAGAGAAATATTACTATCAACAACGTATGCCCAGGTTTTATCGAAACGGAACTGCTAAAGGATTTACCTGAAGAGCAAGTGAAGGAATATAAGTCACAAGTACCTATGAAACGCTTTGGTAAGGTTGAGGAAGTGGCCCATGCGGTGCTATTTTTCTCTTCAAAAGAAGCTTCATACATAACGGGTGCAACTCTTGATATCGCTGGAGGCCTCAATGCTTGAAACAATTTTAGCGAACATTCCCCAACGTGAACCTTTTCTTTTTATAGAAAAAATTGTTGAAAGAACTGAAAACTCCATCACGACTTCAAAGCTCCTAACAGGCGAGGAAGACTTTTTTCGTGGACACTTTCCAGGAGCACCAGTTTTTCCAGGTGTCCTGATGTGTGAATCAGTTTTCCAAACTGGTGCACTCCTTATGGCCTTAAAAGGTGAAGGAGCTGGAAATACCAAAACCGCTCTTGTGACGAGAATTCAAGGGGCCAAGTTTAAGAACATGGCAAAACCTGGGGACGAGCTCTTCATCACCGTAGATTTTATTGAGATGCTTGCTAATGCAGCTTTCATGAAAGGCAAAATTACGGCGAACAATAAAACCGTCATGACCATTGAATTTGCTGCAACCTTAGTTGAAAAGCAGGACGTCTGATGAATTTTCTAAATGTTGAAAATAAAACATTCTTCATTGCTGGTGTTGCGAACAAGAAAAGTGTGGCGTATTTTTCGGCAAAAACTCTAATTGAAAATGGAGCAAAATGCTTATTTTCAGTACAGAATGAAGCTCAAATCGAAACTCTAAAAAAACTCTTCCCAGAGTCTCCAGTATTTGTTTGCGACGTTGAAAATAAAGCGCATATAGCGAGCCTCTCGGCCGAAATCCTAAAATTCACATCAAAAATTGATGGGTTATTACACTCTTTGGCTTTTGCTAATTTTTCCGAGGGAGTGAAACCCTTTATTGAAACTAAACGTGAGGATTATCTTCAAGCGGCACAGATTTCAAGCTTTTCTCTGGTAGAATTGGCAAATAGTCTTAAGCAAGTTTTAAACCCAGAAGCCTCGATTGTAACTATTTCCATTTCAAATACTAAGGCCACAAGCTATGGCTACCTTGGACCTATTAAAGCAATGCTTGATGCCACGGTTCCCTTTCTTGCAAAATCTTTTTCTGAATTTTCAAATATTCGTGTCAATGCCGTAGGCGCTGGTCCCCTTAAGACGTCGGCATCGGCCGGCATTCCTGACTACATTGATAACTACCTTTATGCAGAGGAACTGACTCTCAGAAAACACGCACTGGAGACCCAGGAAGTGGCCAACACTGTATGTTTTCTTTTATCGCCTAGAAGTTCAGGAATTAATGCTTCAACCGTCCTAGTAGATGCTGGCATGAGCTCAAATTACTTTGATCAAAAAGTAGTTAAAACATTTACAAAAAACAAATGAGTGATCGAGTAAATGGATTAGAGGGAATGCGAGGGATAGCAGCCTTTTGGGTCTACACTCATCATTTCATGCTTATTTTTTATCCAGTGTTTTATTTTGGTCAGCATACTTGGCTCAATCACATTCTCAATCCAGATCTCGCTGTCTCGTGGTTTTTTGTTCACTCGGGATTTGTTTTGGCGTGGAAAAGCCGTAATCTATCAGGCAAAGAGTATAATAAAAATATTTTGGACCAGTCTTTAAGAAGATATTTCAGGCTTCTTCCGCCAGTATTGTTTACGATTCTCGCCACCTATTTAGTCATGAAAGCGGGTCTCACTTATAACGTGGAGTACGCAAAAATTGTTCAATCAAATTGGCTTGGCCAATATTTGAAGTTTGATCCTAATTTCTTTGAGGCAATCAAACAGTCATTTTATGGTGTTTATTTTAATTTTAAATCATCAACTACCTATGATCCAAATCTCTGGACTATTGGTTACGAATTAATAAGCTCCTACCTATTGTTTGGCGCCTTGGCATTATTTGGCAGAGGAAAAAAGTCATTATGGTTATTTTTGATACTCGCATTGGTAGTGAGTCCCTGGAAAGGAGTCATGTGTTTTATGATTGGGGCCTTTCTCACCCGATTGCCTGAGCATAAAGCGCACCCCTTTTTTATCGGTTTTCTCACATCTGCTGGTTTTTATTTATCAGACTTAAGTGGCTCTCATAGCGCCTATGCTAGAAGTATTGGTGCAGGATTTCTTATGTATGCTCTTTTGCAATCGCCAAGAGTCAGAAATTTTCTTGCGACAAAATATATTCATTTATTGGGCGACATCTCCTACTCGCTTTACGCCCTTCACTTCCTGCTGCTTGCAAGCCTTACGTCTTATCTTGGCCTTATTTGGCAAGGGCATCTGGAATTGCATTTGATTGGAATTATTTATTTAATTAGCACTCTTGTGCTCGTAACGATCTCGTATTTTGCCTGGAAATGGATTGATCGCCCAGGCATTATGTTGTCTAAGAAATTTTCTAGCTCTCTATTGTCATATAACCAAGTATTAGAAAACAATCGGCATACTCAAACTGAGTAAAATGGCATTGGTTTTACGGGAAGTATCTTGAAAGCTAACGTAATCCATTGAATCGTATTTAAGCATGAGATATTCAAGGTTAAGGGATAGAAGAGGAAATACCGACCACCCTGCGCCAACTTTGAATCCAGAACCTTTTTCAGTTCCTGACAGTCCATCCGTTTCAAGTTTTAACTGTGAAGAAAAAATATAACCGGCCCAGAAGCGAATGATCGGCAAGCCAAGCATTACAGTGGCACCAATATTTGTGATCTTGCTACTGAAGTCATGTTCTTCTTTAAGTGAACTAGTGGTCATATAATCTAAGGCCAGACCAAGAGGACCTATTCCATATCCTGCCCGAGCCCCGAAAGCTGCCCCACTTGCCGAATACGATGGCAAATCTAGCTGAGTCCCATAATTATCCCATTTACCAGTATGCTTAGCACTGAGGTAACCAACATAAGGTTCAAGGAAAATGCCAGCGAATGAAGAGACTGTATAGAAAAGGCAAAGAAAGGATAAAAAATATTTCAGGGAATGTCCTAGCGTCAGTATTAATCGATCAGTTATAGAAAATTCTAACACACAAATAGAATCATTCATGCAACTGCTCAATTGAAAAGAACCAAAGAATCTCCAATCCCTTAAAGGTTCTCTTAATATCTAGTGTAGCTTTTATTTTCTATTAACGAACCAACAAGCGGGCCTTTTGCCCAAAATACTAAAGTCACTCACGTTACACGAACCAATGGTTTCATCCTCATCATCAAGAGAAATCAAGGGTGAAACATTACAGAGGGCCCCTTGAAATTTTGTGTCAACCCGACACTGAGCCGAGGGATGTCTGAGATTGGTTACAAACGTTAATTCATCAGCTGGAGTCATGAGTGAAATATTTTTCTCTGAACCTGGAACAAGAATATTAGCTATCACCTTTCCATAGTCTTCAGCAGCTTTTGAAGATCTTAAACAAATGTTATATTGATCGTCACCGTTGAATTGAGACCTGCATTGAAGCTTAATGTCGTCTGGCAAATTGAGAGCATCTGCCATAGGTGAATTTTCAGGATCACTTTCAAGAACTTCTTTCATACATTTTAATGTCGAAAAATAATCTGCCTGTCCTTCTGATGATGACCAGGTGCTATTCATTTTTTTGGGAAAACCACCAAGATGATGACCAATTTCATGGCAAACTACAGACAGATAAGCATCAGGAGTCATTAATTTCTGTCTGGCATAACCACCATAAAGCAATATGAAGCGATCAGGGCCACTCATTCCTGCAAAAGCATTAAGCTGTTTATCCTCCCAAAGATATTCAATTTTAAAATTCATATCGAGGTCTCTAAAAATCGGGACATAGATTTTTTTTACTCGTTCTATAATTCTCAGAAATTCTTTTTTTGAAATATTGCCTGCTTCAAAATCATCTTGTTTTTCAATATTTGTAAGTGGGTTCTGCGCAAAATGGGATTGACTTGCTTTTATCATCGCAATTCTAACAAATAGTTCATTTTCAGAAATATTACAGGCGTGACCTATAGGAAGGTTCATAAGACAGAAAAAGAATATTAAGAAAACTTTCATAAGTAAAAGATTAAGCCCAAATTGGGACTGATGCTTAAAACTTGTAAATTTTATGGGTTAAGCTTGAGTTTTTCTCTGATTGAGAAGGTCCTCTTCATCCCTTCCTCAATAGAAATTCTTGGATAGTAACCAAAGTCTCGTTTGGCCTTCTCATGCGAGAAATAATGGGATTTCCCTAAGTTTAGGGCAACAAAACGGGTCATCGGCGGTTCCGGTTTTTGAATTCCTGCAACTTTGAACACTTTCTCAAGAAACCAGCCCATTCGATAGGCAGTCTGAAGGTCGATGGATCCCATAACTGGCTCAATTTTCATGTGTCCTAGGATATCGTTAATAAAGCTCCAAAGTTTTACGGGACGCTCTTGACCAATAAAATACGCCTGACCGCAAACTCTTGAGCCAGATTTAAGAGCTTCAAAGGCCAGGACATGAGCAAAAGCAGCGTTTTCCACGTAAATGATATCCACAAGGTTTTCGCCGTCGCCAACGACTCTAAGTTTACCTTCTTTACCTTTTTGAATCACACGTGGAAATAAATGAGGATCACCCGGGCCCCAGATTAAATGCGGACGAATGGCGCATGTTAAAAAAGATTTTCCATTGTTTTTTTGGAGCACCAGTTTTTCGGCCATGGTTTTAGTTTCAGCATATGGGGTAAGATGCTCTTTCGGGTAAGGCTGATCTTCATTCACTCCGAGCAAATCATCTTTCCCGAAAACCACTGAAGGAGTTGAGGTATACACAAAGCGCTGGATGCCGTGGGCCTCAGCAGCTTCAAGTAAATTTTTTGTCCCCAGATAATTAATATCTAAATAATCCTGATAACGTCCCCACACTCCGGCAAGAGCGGCAACATGAAAGATGGCGTCAAATCCCGATGACAAAGCACGCTCAACATCGGCCGGATTTTTGAGATCCCCCTTAATTGTCGGGACTCCCATATCTTC
>CANFNN010000142.1 GCA_947448095.1 Bacteriovoracaceae bacterium
GGAAACTGTACCGTTTCCTTGATGCTGATTGCACTGGATGGGTTGTTTAAAGCTGATTTGATTGAATGGGTGAGTTCCATGACCTATCAAGCCGCGAGTGGAGCAGGGGCAAAAAACATGCTTGAACTGCTGGCCCAGATGGAATCGGTGGGAAAAAAATATGCTCAAAATCCCGCTCTTGGTGCTTTAGAGATGGAAAAGGAAGCCAATCAATTTATCTCCTCAGAAGCTTTCCCCACCGATAATTTTGGCCATCCGCTGGCACTTAATCTTCTGCCTTGGATTGATTCAGAACTCCCAAGCGGGCAAAGTAAAGAAGAGTGGAAGGCGCAAGTGGAAGCGAATAAAATTCTGCAAATTCAAAAAGAAATTCCAATCGATGGCACCTGTGTGCGAGTGGGGGCCCTTCGTTGCCATTCACAGGCAATGACCATCAAGTTAAAAAAATCGGTGGACCTCTCAACCATTGAGTCGCTGATTGCTGAGGCCAATCCTTGGGTTAAACTGATTCCCAATAATAAAAAAGATTCATTAAGCCAACTCACGCCAGCAGCCGTTTCGGGGAAATTGCATATTCCTATTGGGAGAGTTCGTAAGATGACTCTGGGGGATCAATACCTGAATGCATTTACTTGCGGTGATCAGCTCCTCTGGGGAGCGGCAGAACCCTTGAGATGTATGCTGAAGATGTTGGTTTAATTCTTAAGATTTCGAATTGAAATCTCAAGTCGCCCAAATCCGGCACCAAAAACATTTAAAATAACTGAGATGTTCCAGATGGATAAATAATCCAAGGGAAGATCCTTAATAAAGCCGCCTCCGATCATGTAAGCAACTAGCGTGAAAGAGAGCAAAACATCTAAAGAGTTTCCTAAATCTTGCCATTTTTCTTTTGCCATCTGACTGGGCTTTTTTACTAAGCGTGTTACAAACGATAATAGGCAAGCATCCATCGCTCTTTTTCTCCAAACCAAAAGAGAAACCGAATTGGTCAAATTAATCGCTAAATCTATTACTCCAAGAACCGTAAGCCAGGTTTGATTTAAAAATAGGCCTGTGACAATTTTAAAGGCACAAAAGGGCAAACCGATGGTGATAATTTCCAAAAAATTCATAATCATAGAAGAAATAATACTGAGAATTAATAGTCGAGTAAACAGTTTAAAAAACTAAGGATTAGAGGACATACCTTGAGCAATTCTTGAGCTTATGGGATAATTTTTGGCACACGTAAGACAAAAAGAGGACCACTTGGAAGAGCGAAAAAAAATTCTAATCGCTGATGATGATGAGGAAATTGTCCTGCTTCTGAAGTCTTTTATCGATAAAAACTTTCCTCAACTTTGGGTGTTTACTGTGTCTGATGGTGCACGGGTTATGCAAAATCTTGAGAAAGTTCAATTTGATTTTTTATTTTTAGATTTAAATATTCCCAAAATGAGTGGCGCCAAAATACTTCACGAAATTAATTTCCTGGAGAAAAGTCACAGGCCAAAAAATATTTTTGTCATCTCTGGTGAAGACGTGAGCAATATGCAGGTTTCAAGCGCTCAACGAAGTATTTTTTATTTCGGCAAACCGATTGATTTTCAGAAATTAAAATTATCAATCTCTAACATATTGAATCCTGCGCCGGCACCCTCAGCAAAGGCCTCTCTGGATGTAAGATTCATGAACCCATTTATCGATTCTACGGTAAATGTTCTACGCGTGACTGCAAGCACTGAGGCGACGAAAGAGGAAGTGAATGTCAGTAAAGGTGATTCCTTCAAGGGCGACATTTCAGCATTCTACCCAATTCATAGTCCACTGTTTGAGGGATTCTTTTGTCTTTCTTTTCCTAAATCAACTTACCTTAAAATAATGTCCAAAATGCTTTACAGTGAATTTACCGAAATCAACGAAGAGAATCGCGATGGAGTTGCAGAGCTGTGTAATCAGATTTTTGGAAATGCCAAAGCCTATTTTAACGATAAACATAATACAAGCATTAGAATGTCAACTCCTTCAATCACAATTGGGGACAGCCACAAAGTCGTAAGTGTATTAAAGGCACCACGAATTATTGTTAAGTTTTCTACAGACTCGGGTGATTTTTTTGTTGAAGTCTCTTTTGCTAAAGTTGCAGGAGCTGCTAATGCATAACCTTAAAGTTCTCATTGCCGACGACGAAGAAGATCTTCGGGATATCATGAGTTTTTTAGTCGAATCCAATCTCGAATGTGAATTAGTCTTCGCTGTAAACGGGGTTGAGGCGATAGAGTATCTTTCTAAAGGTGATATTGACCTTATTATTTGTGATTATAATATGCCCCTGAAAAATGGCGGAGACGTCTATCAGTATCTTCTGGATGCTGCTCACCCTTGCCGTTATGTTATGTGTAGCTCTGACTCTCCAAAACAATACGAAGTTTTTAATGATTCTAGTTTATTCTTTGGATATATTCAAAAACCACTTGTTTTGCCTGGGGTTAAAGAAATTGTTGCGAAATTAAAAAGTGAAGAGTCTTTAGTGAAGGCGCCTGATGCTTATGACTACACGGCGATTTCGACCAAACTTTTACTAGGCTTATCAATCTTGCCATCTGAGATTTTTATTAAACTTTCTGACTCTAAGGTTTTTAAAGTGTTTGATAAAGGTGCCACATTTGATGAAACCGACTACATTAAATATTCGATGAAAGGTATTGATAAGCTTTTTGCGATCAATCTCTCAACGACTCAAATTATTGAAAAAATGAATCAAGTTATTTCGGAATTGAAAGAGAATGCTTTGCCAGAAAATAGACTTGAGACAGAAATTCAAGTTCATCAGTTGATTTCATCCACGCTTAAAGAGTACGGCTTTCAAGAGGAATTGATGCCATCAATTGAGGCGCATTTTAAAGAAACTCTTGATTTGTGCAAATCAAATAAAACTCTTTCTTTGCTGCTTGATAAGTTACTAAAAAATAAAGATTCCTACCTCGGTCAGCATTCTTTCCTCATGTCTGCCGTTACAGTTGCTTTAGCAGCAAGACTTGAGTGGGCATCTTCGGTAACCGCCCAAAAGCTAGTCGTTAGTTCTCTTTTTCACGATATCTTTTTGCCTGGTGACATCAATAATGAAGTTCTCGAATTAATGAAGAAAAATAATGATGAGGAATTTCTAACTCATCCTCAGAAAGCGGCCGATCTTTTAGACAAACTTCCAGGGATCCAGCCCGATACGAGTCGTATTATACTTGAGCACCATGAAATTGGAGACGGCTATGGATTTCCAAGAGAAGTTGACGTCTCTAAAACGACCCCTCTCAGTCAGTTGTTTATATTCTCTCACTACTTAGTTGATATTATTTTAGACCTAAATAGAGAAGGGACCTTATCTAAGGAAGCAATTTTTGAGCAGATGGAAGTTATATCCCACAGTTCTTCTAAATTTAAAAAGCTTCTTGCTACGCTTAAAGAAATTGATCTGTTTGAATAGATCTTTGGAGCTTATTTGAAAAAGAAAGAGTCTCTCTTTATCCATGACATAGTTAATAAATTATCTAAAATCGATGGTTATGTTGATATTTTAAAAGAACAGCTTACTGAGAATGATGATAAGTTTTCAAAAATTGAAAAAGCGACTAAAGAGGCCCTTGAACTAGTCAACATTTACAGAGTAAAACTTAACGCCGCTGATGAACTTTTCAAGTCAATTGAATCAACCCAACCAGTTTTTGCGAATCATGACCAGAGCATTTCTAAGACTGGCGGTTGGGAGTTTGATGTTTTTTCAAAATGCTTTCAATTTAATGCTGAAACTTCACGAATATATGGAATAAACATAGGGACTCCCGTTAATTATAAGATGGGTTTAAATTTCTTTGCCGAGCATGATCGACCAATGCTCCTGAATTGTTTTGAGACCTCTCTTTCTCAAGGTTTAAGTTTTGATAGAGAGTTTGAGCTTATTGATGCTCAGGGGAATCATAAATGGGTCAGATTAATTGGCGCTGCCTTTAATAACGATCAAGGACAGGTTTTCAAAATAGCAGGAACGCTTCAGGATATTACTGACAAAAAAGAGCGTGATATTTTTGAATGGTTAGGAAATGCCGAGGCTTTAACGTTTAAGATGGCACTAGATCAATATGCCATCGTCGCCAAGACTGATATTAAGGGTAATATTACTTACGTTAACGATTATTTTTGTGAGATTTCGAAATATCATCGAGATGAATTAATTGGACGTAACCATAAGATTTTAAATTCTGGATTTCATCCGAAAGAGTTTTTTGAGCAATTGTGGAGTTCAATTAGTTCCGGCAAGTCTTGGAGAAGTCAGATTAAAAATCGCGCCAAAGATGGTTCTTCCTATTGGGTAGATACCACCATCGCTCCCATATTTATAAACGGCAAAATTGTTGAGTATGTTGCTTTTAGATATGACATAACTAAAGAAAAAAGAAGACAAGAAATCACCTCACAGATTTCTCACTTGAGAGCGCGGTTTCTTGAGATTTCTTCAAACAAGAAAAAACTTTTTGATTATTTACTGAATAAAGTCCTTGATCTTACCGGAAGTGATTCTGGTTTTCTTGGGGATATTCATTATGATATTTCTCACCCCTCGTTTAAACCTTTTGCTTCTACTGATGATTCTTGGGGAGCTGATACAATCAATTTTTTCTTCGGTGAAACAATTGAAAAAGGTAAGCCCTTCTTTGTTAATAGTTATCTCAATCGACCAATCAAACATCAATTGCCCATCTTAGGATTGCCTGTTTACTTTTCTGGACAAATGATTGCCATGATGGGCGTGTCTAAAAAAGATGGACTTTATAGGGAGGATACGATTGAAGAGATTTCTCCTATCCTCGATATTTTTGGTGAGATGATTCATGCCTTTAATTTACAAGAGGATCTGAATAACCAAACGAAGATGGCACTTCATAATGCTAAACTTGCTTCTATTGGTTTACTTGCTGCCAGCGTGGGACATGAAATAAATAACCCTCTTGCTATTATTAAAGGCTTTCTTTCCGTGGCCGATGGCGATCTCAAACAACTTGGTGTGTCTGATCCTCATATCTATGAAATGTTTTCTAAGATGGATCTTGCGCTCGATAGGATTGAAGGGATTGTGAAAGGCCTCAGGTCTTTTTCTCGCTCCGATGACAACGATTTACGTGATTTTTATGTGTGTGAGCTCGTCATGGAAACTTATTCTATGCTGAAAGAGCTTTACGCCAAAGAGGGTGTTATCCTTGAACTTAATTGTGCAAATAATAAAGTAAGAATTCATGGGAGTCGTGGCCGCCTCCAGCAGGTTATTGTGAACCTCATTGCCAACGCAAAAGATGCAACAGAAGGCAAACCTTATAGAAAAGTATCTATTTCATCGTTTGTTGTTAATGGAGTCCTTGAGTTAAATGTTGCAGATAATGGATCTGGCCTGTCTGAAGAATTGAAAACCAAAATTTTCGAACCTTTCTTTACAACGAAAGATGTCAATAAGGGAACTGGTCTTGGTCTTTCTCTCGTGAATACGATGGTAAAGGAATTAAACGGTATAATTGAAATTGATTCTACTCTTGGAATTGGGTCTAAATTTACACTTAAGCTCCCTATTCTTGGTGAGGAAGTCGTTAAGGAAGAGATACCACAAAACGTTCCGACAGCGCTTCAATTGCAAATTCACTGCTCAGTATTGATTGTCGACGATGAGGACGACCTCAGGGATATTCTCTCCCATATCTTAACCCGCTTCGGGATAAGTGTTCATCAGGCCTTTAACGGTCAGATGGCCTTGGATATGATTAAAAAAGAGTCCTTTGACCTGGTTATTTCGGATATCACAATGCCCGTCATGGATGGCTTTGCTTTGCTTGAGGCTCTTGAGAAATTGAATAAAAACCAACGCCCTAAGTTTGTCTTCATGACTGGAGGAGTGGATGTTGAAAGCGAAACGATCAAACTATATGCACCTCGCATTGATGGTATTTTTCCCAAACCATTTTCCAAAAGCACAATTTTTGAAAAGATTAGTCAGCTATTCCCAGATAAAATTGTCTCACTTTCTCCTTAAACATGATCTCTATCAGGTTAATTACATCCGTCCATGGCAAAATGGAATGGTTAACCTGAGGAATATCACATGTCAGAAACCGGTTTTAATGATGAACAGCTTCGTTATGATCTAATTAATATTACGGGTAAGGAGCTGAGAAAAGTTTCTCAGGACACGACCAAAAAAATTTCTAAACAGCTCGAGAGCATTAATGATTGCTCATCAAGTTTCGTGACCGTTAAAGATCAGTTGCGTGTGGTAGAAAATGCCATGAAAAATATGGAGACTACCTTCGGTACGATGGGCATTGATGCCTCTCAAAATGCTACTCGAGTGAATGACGTTAGTACCGCCATGATTCGTCTTGAGGATAACTTTGCTTCAATTAGTAAAATGGTTAAGACCATCAATTCAATTGCTGATCAGACCAATCTCCTTGCTCTCAATGCGACGATTGAAGCCGCACGTGCCGGAGAAATGGGCAAAGGGTTTGCCGTGGTGGCAAATGAAGTTAAAGAGCTTTCTCGCACTACAAAAATGGCCAACGAAAATATTCAAAAAACAATTAGCCTTATCACTGAGTCAATCAAAGGTTTATCTTCCAGTCTAGGTGTCACCCGTGAATCGATGACTCAGACTCTAGGAAACATCGAAGGGTCCAGAGAAAGTATCCGCACCATTTCGAATCAGACTTTTGTCTTTGGTAAAATCATTCAGGACAATGTGAAAGCCTTTGAATTCCTCTCTGGTCAATCTGGAGCAGTTGATGAGCAAGTGCGCGAGCTGAGTGTCATTGGAGATTCTTTCACTAATTTGTTAGAAATGATGAATGTTCAAGGTCTTTTTCAGGGATCACAAAATCCAATTGATCGTCTTGCGCCAATGGTGGCAGAAAGTACATTCTATGATCCCACCCGATTTGTAGAACCATCCACGAATGAAATTATTTTAGGAGATGATGACATTTTAATTTCTTGTACTGACGTTAAAGGACGGATTAATTTTGCTAATAGTCGTTTTTATGAAATTGCAGAGTATGAAAGAGGTGAGCTTTTAAATAAACCTCACAGCATTATTCGTCATCCTGATATGCCAAAGACGGCTTTTCAGGATTTATGGAATGTTATTGATTCTGGGAATTTATGGGTTGGGATTGTCAAAAATCGTTCAAAAAACGGAAAATATTATTGGGTTAAAGCTCTGGTCTTTCCTTGTTACCTCGATAAAAAGATTATTGGGTATATTTCAGTAAGGAAAAAACCAAGTTATAGAGAAGTTCAAATGGCGCAGGAAGCTTACCGTAAACTTCCTTGAGTCTTAAAGCGCTCAAGCATCCTGAGGATAAGATGATTATCGATCTCTTTAGCTGCCGTTATGAGTTTGTTCCAAGATAATATTTCGTTAATCATTTGAATGTCTAGTTCAGACATTTCACAAAAACCCATCGAC
>CANFNN010000143.1 GCA_947448095.1 Bacteriovoracaceae bacterium
ATGGCCCGCACAGGTGGTGAAGGAGCCAAGGGCGTATCGGCGTTTATCGTTAGAGAAGGAGCAGCAGGATTTAGTTTTGGAAAGGCCGAAAAGAAAATGGGCTGGAAAACTTCCCCCACTCGAGAACTTGTTTTCCAGAATTGCTTTGTTCCCAATGGGGATATGCTTCTAGAAGAAGGTAAAGGCTTCACGGTTGCCATGGGTGGACTAGACCGTGGACGCGTTGCGATTGCAGCAATCGGTGTCGGTTGTGCTCAGAGAGCACTTGATGAAGCAGTAAGATACAGCTTAACCCGCGAACAATTTAAACAACCCATTTTTGATTTTCAAGGATTGCAGTTTATGCTCGCCGATATGGCGCTAGAGGTAATGAGTTCAAGACTCATGGTGCTCTCTGCTGCCCAGTCCATTGACGATGAGAAGACCAATAGTAAACTCTGCTCAATGGCAAAATTAAAAGCAACAGATGCGGCCATGAAAGTGACTACAGACGCTGTCCAGGTATTGGGCGGAGTTGGATATACTTCAGAATACCCAGTTGAAAGATTTATGCGAGATGCAAAAGTTCTTCAAATAGTCGAAGGGACAAACCAAATACAACGAGTGGTCATAGCCCGACACCTTAAAAAAGAGTACGAACAACATGCTTAACTGGAACATTCGCTCACACATTAATGCTTCGATGCCTAAAGACTTTGATCAGGCATTCAAATCCTATCAAGAAACTCTCAACTCATCGGAGATCGGTTTTTTTCATCTCCCACAAAACAAAGAGCTTTTACTTTCCACTCAAGCAGTTTACGAAAAATTTAAACATAAAAAATATTTTATCCATGTGGGAATTGGCGGCAGTGCCCTTGGACCGGAAATGCTTCTTAAGGCCCTTGGTTCTTCCAAAGGTGTGGAATTTATTTTCTTAAATAATATTGACCCAGATGATTTTCATCGCCAGCTAAAAAAAGTGAATCTTAAAGAAGCTGTGATTTATATTGTTTCAAAGTCTGGTACGACTGCAGAAACCGTTGCAGCGATGAGTATCTTAGCGAATGAGCTTAACAAGGTCGGTATTCAGGAAAATCAATACAAAGATTTTTTTGTTTTTTGTACGGATCCAGAAAAAGGTGACCTTCGTAAAATCGGCGCCAAATGGAACATACAAACTCTTTCGGTTCCTGCAAACGTGGGTGGAAGGTTTTCTATTCTCACACCTGTAGGTTTTCTTCCCATGTTGTTTGCTGGTATTAGTCCTGAGCATGTTTTAAAAGGTGCATCTGCCCTTCAAAACAAGTTATCGAACAAGTCGGAGTGCGAAGATTTTTTCAAGCTCGCCACCTGGATCAATGAATTGCATGACCAAGGTATTCGTCAAACTGTGATGATGCCTTACTCATCTCTGTTAAAAGAATTCTCTGCTTGGTTTGTTCAACTTTGGGGTGAAAGCCTTGGAAAAGATGGTAAAGGTCTGACTCCTATTCCGGCCTATGGGGCAACTGATCAGCACTCTCAAATGCAGCTGTTCATGGAAGGACCAGAAGATAAAACAATCTTCCTTATTGAAGTAGAAAAATTTCAGCATGATTATGAATTAAAAAACAATATTCCAGGTGAGTCGTTTGAACTTCTCTCTCAATTCAGTCTGGGTACTTTAATGAGGGCAGAATTTGAAGGCACTCTAGCTGCTTTGGCGGAAAATAAACGTCACGTCGTTCATCTCAAAATCCCTACTCTGAACGAAGAAAGCCTGGGCCAATTGATTTTATTCTCTGAGTGCTTGACTGTTCTAGTTGGTCAAATGATAAAAGTGAACCCTTTTAACCAGCCTGGCGTCGAATCTGGAAAAAAATATGCTTATGCGTGGCTAAAATCTCATTCCTAATGACCGATATGGTCTTAAGTGTGCCTTGCTGAAAATGAGGCATAAGCTTACAATGAGTCTTAACCTAAGAGTTTGATATTTTTGGAGAAGTCATGAGCGATGACAACAATGCTACAGTCGTCATAACCGACATAAGAAAAGCCCTCGCCGCTGCCGAAGACGAAGCCAAGCAAAAGCCTGCTTGCTTATTAGTTGTTGGCGGTGAATTGAATGGATCAATTTTTGATTTGGTAGATGGAGAAAACGTCATTGGACGCAATCCAGATTGCACCATCTCTTTAGATTTTCATGGAGTTTCTCGCAAACATTTCACCATTACAGTGAATCAAGGTGAAGTGACTGTAACTGACCTGGGTTCAGCTAATGGGACCTATCTTAATAATCAAAAACTAGAAACTCCTACTGTTTTAAAAAGAGCTGACACAATTAAGATTGGGTCAATAGCCATGAAGTTCCTCCCTTCAGGAGATCCTGAAAGACTTACTTATGACAAACTTCATGAGGAAGCTAATACTGATGGTTTAACTAAATGTTACAACAAAACTTATTTCAATAATTCCCTCGAAACAGAAGTCAAAAAATGTAAGCTCACTGGTAAACCCTTAACGCTTATCATTTTCGATCTGGATCATTTTAAAAAGCTCAATGATAACTACGGCCATGACGCTGGTGACTTCGTCTTAAAAGAGAAGGCCCGCCTCATTCGTGACAATGGTATTCGCCAAGGTGACGTTTTCGCGCGTTACGGAGGCGAGGAATTTTGCATTCTTTTACCGAACACTAACCTTAAGCAAGGTTTTGAAATCGCTGAACGCCTTAGGAAGCTCGTTGAAAAGCATGAATTCATCTATGACGGTAAACGTCTTCCTGTTGCAGCTTCCATCGGTGTTGCTGATTATCGACAGGGTGTGAATAATGGAACAGATCTTTTTAAGCGCGCTGACTCTGCTGTGTATAAATCCAAGGAAGGCGGCCGAAACCAGGTCAATTTCTTCAAAGGATAAATGCTCTCTTCCCTACCGAAGATTGGTCTGCTACCAGAACACCTGATTGATCAAATCAAAGCAGGTGAGGTCATTGAGCGTCCAGGTAACCTCATTAAAGAAATTATTGAGAACTCAATCGATGCTGGATCCAAAAGATTAGAACTCACTCTAAAAAATAATGGCCTTGATCTGATTAATTTAAAAGACAATGGTCATGGCATCTCCTCAGCTGACTTACCTTTGGCCTTCTCAAGACATGCAACCTCTAAAATAAACCGCTTTGAAGACCTTTATCAACTCCACTCTTTTGGATTTAGAGGCGAGGCACTTGCCTCAATTTCAGCGATTTCAAAACTTCAATGTGTGACATTTAATGATGTCGATCAAGAAGGTGCTGAAATCAGAATTGAAGGCGGACTCACGACTTATGTCGGAAAACGCCTGAAGAATCCTGGTCAAAGAGGAACAGAAATAAACGTTCAGGACCTCTTTTTTAATACTCCTGCTCGATTAAAATTTATTCAGTCTCAACAATCGGAAAAAACTTTCTCAAAAAGATTATTCTTTCATTTATCCTGGCCCATCCTCAGGTTGAATTTGTTATTAAGTTAGATGAGGAAGAGAGAGAAGTTTATCCGGCACGGGAAACATTAAAGGAAAGACTACTGGATATCCTTCCCAAAAGCCGTGATCAGATTCTCTATTCAAAAAAAGCCTACGAGGAAAATGAACTAGAAGTTTATATTATTCCGGGGAATATTCGCACACCTGTAAAATTTCAATATTCCTATATCAATCAGCGTTTCGTTTTAGATAAGCAGTTACTTCGAGTTATGGGCAATGCTCTTTTAAGCAGCTTCGGAAGCGATGACTTCTATTTTGTGATCTTTGTAAAATTACCCACAGATCACATCGATGTGAATGTTCATCCCAATAAGACCATCATTAAATTGTTTGAAACGTCAAAAGTCCTCAGTTTGATTACAGCTTCAGTTAAAGAGCTTTCAATGACTCATCAATCTCTTAGGGTGGAACTTCCAAAGCCAAATATTGACCGCCAAGAATCTTTCGTCAATCTAGAGAAGTCTGAAACCATCTTAGGACAAGAGCGCCACGAATATAACATGGAGGGGATTTTCTCTCCTCATCAACTTACAAATGAAACTCCTAGCAACTTCATCTGGATGGGGAATATTTTCCTTCATTCAAGTCAGCAAAGCTGGGAAGCCATTTCTTCAGTTAAATTACTTGCTTCTTATATAAAAGAAAAATTTAAATCTCCTCCTGAGCATATCATCCCACTGCTTGTGAGTGAGCCCTTTAAAACAAATCCTGATTCTGCGAAAGTCAAAGAGCTAGTTCAATATGGACTTGAGCTTGAAAAACTTTCTTCTGACACAGTTGTTTTGAGGGGGATTCCTAGCTGGATGAATGGTTTTCCACTTAAAGAAATTGTGGGATCACTTTTGAAAGGAGACTCGCTCGAAAAAATGATCATCGATCCTCGGGAATGGTCTCAAAGTACTTGGGAAGAAATGATTCATTTTCTGGGGATCAGCGCCATACGCGAAAACAAAATCAGTCTCGATTTAAGACAATATCTTGAGGATAAACTCAAGTGAAAGTGATCATCGTCTCAGGCCCCACGGCAACTGGAAAAACGGATATAAGTATTGAGCTGGCCCGTCAATTCGGTGGCGAGGTAGTTAATTTCGATTCACTTCTTTTATATAAAGAAATTACAATCGGCACCGCTAAGCCAACATCTCTTGAGCAGGGAGAAATTCCTCATCACATGATAAATGTGGCCAGTATTTCTCAACCAATGAATGCCGCTGCTTATGCCAAAATGGCACTCCCAATAATTAATCAATTACATGAAAAGAATAAATTAGTTTACTTGGTAGGTGGAAGTGGGTTTTACCTTCAGGCCTTACTTCAAGGAATGTATGACTCCCCTACTACTCCCAAAGAAATTTCAGAGCGATCAGACAAGCTTTACCAGGAATTAGGAATAAATCCGTTTTTAGAAATTCTGGCGCAACATGATCCGGCGACTCTTAATCGCTATCATGCCAATGATCATTATAGAGTTCGCCGCGCAGTAGAGCACTTTTGGAATACTGGCACCCCCTTATCAGAAGTGCGTTCCAAAAAAGATGAGGAAAACCAATCACGAGAGCAATCCAATGTGCACGGATGGGATGTTCTTCATTTACACCTTGATGTTCCTAAAGAAGAGCACTCCGAGATCATAAAAAATCGCACAAAAAAAATGCTCCTCTCAGGGCTTATTCGAGAAGTTCAGGATCTACTTGGCGAAGGTTTCACTGGAAATGAAAAACCACTTCAAAGTATTGGTTACAAAGAAGTGATTGATCTTGAACGAGGTCTTCTCAAAAGCGAAGCGGAATGCATGGAACGGATTATCGTCTCGACTCGTCAGCTAGCCAAATCTCAGAGGACCTGGTTTAACCGCATCCAGGGAAAAGTCTCTCTACACCCTATCTTAAATAAAGCTTTAGTTCTTGATTCTGTTCATAAATTCATTCACTTATAGCACTCAATAAATACTCGACTCTTCCGATAAGGAACATATGGTACTAACCTATTTGATCCTATTCATTGTCATGATTTCCCCATCACTATGGGCGCAGGAAGATCCAACGCTCGTGGAGACGGCCAATCAGGTTTCAGATATTCTCACCAACAATGCAATTGAGGCCAAGGCCTGTGCCTCTGAAATTGATACCCATGAGAGCTGCCAAGGATTCGCGGATTCTTTAGTACCTAAAAAGTATAAAGAGGATGGCTGGAAAACATTGCTTGAAATAAAATATCAGGCGATTGATAAAAAAGAAAATGGATCCATCGCTGCAGCTAATTTTAAGAAAATAAACTTTGATGGTTACCATACTTCTGAAGACGGCGCAGTTAGAGACTTAAAAACTGCTTCTGAACTTGCCTCTGAAACAGCAAAAATTAAAGATTGGTATCAATCCAATCAGGGCTTTACCTATGACGACTTTGATATCCGAACTCAATTAATCATTGAACAAATTCAAAACCCCGCATTGACTAAAAATGATACCGACATGATGAATAAAATTAAAACTTACTCTTCATCAATGAATGATCAAGAATTTACGAGATTTGTCTCTTCGCTTGCAGGTTTTGTTTATTACAACAATGAACGAGCAGCCTTTCAACAAACAGCTAATGGTGGACTAGGAATTGTTACTCCCTTTGAACAAATGACTAGAACCAAGTCGGGAGTTTGTGGTGACATTCATAGCATGGCAGCCAAAATAGGCGAGCAGCGAGGCTGGGAAGCCTTCACGGTTGGCTATGCTCTCAAAGGAAATCAACATGTCGTAACGGCGTTGGTTAACCCAAATGATCCAAACAAACTCATGATTGTGAATTATGGACATTACGAAGAGCACGTTTTGAATGATGGAAATTCTGTCTCACCCACGCCAACCAGTCCAGGCTGGGAGGAGATTGGGACACAAATGAGAATTTTTAAGAATGATAAGACGGGTGATCCTCTGGGCAAGATGCAACAAATAGCGACTGTTCCTACGGCCCTCGGAAGTTTTATGAATGATCTTTTTAAAAAAGAGTATCAGATTTCAAAGGCCATGCCGAGTAACGAAAACTTTAGGAGTGAACGTCTGAGTGGACTGGGGCAGAAAAAAGCTCAGGACGTAAAACTCTCTAAAGACGAAAATAAAATCACTGATAAATTACTAACGAATGGCTTCATAGTTTATGAGGGAGAGACTGCGAATGCCCATGTTTATGGAGTTGCAGTTGCTCATGATGTTTACAAGGACATTTACCGCTGGGATCCTAAAGTGGGAAGATGCGTCCTGAAAAAAAATAAATACTTTTCATCCGGTCTCGCCACTTCCCTCGTAGGACTCTCACCCGCTGATACCACGCATTTCTATGCCTATCTCAATATGAAAGGTGGACAGATTTATCATGTGTATCAATCTGAATATTTTCAATTTAAAGGTTTAATTGGTTACGAATTTGAAGGATTTATGGCAGGCTCTCCAAGCGGCGTAACTGGGGACGCAAGCTTTGCGACACTTTTAGGAGTTGTTGCTGATTATAACAAAAAAGGAACTTCGATTCATCTTGGGATGACTTATGAAGCAAGTATTGCTCTTCGTAATCAAAATCTCATGACTGATTTAAGTGCCATTCCAAGCAACGTTAATCCTCTTGCATTCAATGCTTTATCTTTAGATGGCAATCTCACTCATAAGATTGATTCAAAAAATACTTTTGTGACCAATAACAATCTCACCATGACTCGTGTTGGAGGAAGGGTTATGCTTTCCACTGGCATTATCCATAAAGACACATCCATCATGATGAGCTACCAAGGAGGGTTTAAACCGCTTCCCATTGGTAACACTCTTCAAAACGTGAATCTACTTCAAAACTTTAATAATATGGATGGGCTACGCCTAAGTGCATCTCAAAATTTCTCAAATAAAAAAGGGACATTTTCAGGGACGATATCTGGCTACGGTGGCATCAGTACAAGTACTTTAAAACCAATTCCCATGGCGGGGGCTTCGTTAAAATTAA
>CANFNN010000144.1 GCA_947448095.1 Bacteriovoracaceae bacterium
ACGCTAGTCCCGCCTCTTGAAACGAGGGTAGTCCCCAAGCTCCAAAAACCAGCGCATAGTTTAGTCCCAAGTTAAATACAGCTGCAGCAATCGCCGTGATATTGGCGGCAAAAGTTTTCTCCTGCGACTGGTAGAATTCTTTCACGCCTTGATACAAACATAATCCGAATGAAGAAAAACTCGTAATGAGAATATAGGTCATGATGATGCGATTAAGCTCTGGACCATAATCCAAAAGAGTTACCAGAAAATAACTCAGTAAAGACAATGCACACGAGCCTACGGAAACCAGCATGCTGTAAGTAATAATAGTCCAGTAGGTTCCAGCAACATCCTCACCCTTGCCTCTTATTTGCGCCAGGATGGGACCGATTGAAAACTGAAGCCCAAGAAGCGAAATTTGAATCGGATTTAAAATTGCGATCGCCAAACCGATAGCTGCCAGACATTCGCGAGAATATCTACCGGCAATGATCATATCCCCTGTGCCAATTAGCATTAATCCGATTTGGCCAAAAATTATTGGCCCGGAGAAGATCAAAATTTGTTTTAAGGCATCGGAGCGTTTTAAAATAGTCATTATTCAACACTCGCTGGGGACTTTATAAATTCATCAAATTCTTCTTGGTATGCGATGAGAGTTGGA
This sequence comes from Bacteriovoracaceae bacterium, assembly GCA_947448095.1. GTDB lineage: Bacteria > Bdellovibrionota > Bacteriovoracia > Bacteriovoracales > Bacteriovoracaceae > Peredibacter. The sequence continues at coordinate 647 of CANFNN010000144.1, forward strand.
TCTTTCACTCTATCAATGTAGAGCTTACCAAAAAGATGATCGAGTTCATGCTGAATCACCGTGGCCAAGAATCCCTTTGCCTCTAGTTCCTGGGCTTCACCCAATTCATTTACGTAAGAAACCATTATGTGTTGCGGGCGTTCCACAAATCCTCTGAGTCCAGGCACGGAAAGACAGCCTTCCCAGTAGCCCGTTTCATCAGGAGCAAGGACTCGCACCACAGGATTAATGAATACCGTAAAGGGCAGATGAATTTCTTCACCGTAGCGATTAAATTTTTCAAGCTCAATGACACAGACCTGCAAGGATTCTCCAATTTGAGGAGCCGCGATCCCAATGCCGCCGTAATGCTTCATAGAATCGCGCAGATCCAGAAGCAACTGAGTAAAACCCTCGGACTTAATGTCCCCCATCTTTACATCAGAAGCCGTTCTCCTAAGAATAGGATTTCCCATACGACAAATGGGCCGAATCATAATCTTCTCCCGTTTTTTAGTTTCAAATGAACGTTTGCACTCATATTTACCTTTAGATGACCGATTAGTTTAATCGTAATAAGGAATTCAAATGATAAGACTTATTTTTACTTTGGCCATCAACCTTCTTATCTCTCTTCCCACTTTTGCTTTAGTAGTGGATCAAAAAGAGATTAAGTTTACGGCCAAAACAGAGACCTTGCTTAAAGGAGATATTCAATATGCGCTTGATATCCTTCCTAAGCGTAAATTTAACACGAAGTATCCAGAACTTCAGGGTCTAGATTCTTTGGGCATCATGCAAGAGCCGAATGTCCGCATCATTATTTCTAAAACGGCCTATATTGTTGAGAAGCCTGTAGGTTTTTTTGACCATCTCAACACAGTCGATGAAAAATTTATTGGACATGTTTTAGGTGAGCAGTCAGTGCAGAAAATGTCTGAGAATACTTTCAAAGTCAAAGTTCCAGGTGAATCAGGCTATTCCTATAAGATAAAAACTTATTTTGATTCAGATGACATTAGCACTCTTCCTAACTCCAAAGTTGTGAGAGCCGTCACTCAGGCCAGAAAAATGGATGTCATTTCACAAAGTGCCTCGTCTACGACCTACAAAGAGCTGACAAAATTTTCAAAATACTTTGTTGGCGGAATTCAGGTGAGTTCATTTATTCCGATTAAAGAGAATAAAACTCTTGTTCTGAATTACTCATTATTCGCGGTCAAAAAATACTACGCGATTGAAAAGCTTCTTCGCAGGAGTGTTCAAGAAGAGGCCATGGCCCAAAAAGACCTCATCAACAGCTACTAAGATCCATTCGAAGTGCCTATCCTTTAGACAGCTGTTTAGAACCTCACCTCTTATACACCCGTAACCTATTGAAAAATCATGCCCTTTTTTGGCATCTGGCTTGTAATACCCTTAGCACAAGCGATGCGGGCAGGAAGTCTAAATGCTTAAACTAAACAGGGGAATATTATGAAAATTTCATCAGCATTAGGTTTCTTAGGTCTCTTACTTTTTGTTCACAGCTTTAACTCATTTGCCTCTTCAGGCCCGATAGAATGCAAAACCGCTTTCGGCGAAAAAAGCTTCGTCATTGAAGACGGAAGAATTTCTTTTAGTAAAGAAGATGAGGCCGGCGTCAGCCGTTCGATCTCATCGGTCTCTGGTGACTCTGTGCGAACTCACACTAAACATTTGGGCTTTACCAAAACCCTCTACATTGACGGAAATAAACACCGAATTAATGTTCAAAACTCCCAGGAGTTTTCTGAAGTTAACGACTATCTTTCAATCACTTCTCCTAAAGGTCATGAGATGACATACCCCCTCAATTGTCATTCGGCCTAGTAGTAGATACCCCCCTGTTCAAAAAAGGGACTATGGCCGGATGCCGGATGTCCCTTTTTTAATTACTTTTCATGACTCAATTGCTAATTTTTAGCATGTCCAAAATCCGGTCATTTTCATTCTTGTTTATCCTCTTCAGCACGGCTTGTTTTGCACGCCCAACTTCCTACACAGAATTGCTGGATTATGTTCAGGAAGCTCCAGATCAAGGCGACACCAATACCTGCTTATTTGTAGCCTCAACTGGTGCCATGGAATTAATTGCCAATAAAGAAAATGGCATCAAAAATCCAAAGCCTTTTGGAGCCTTTGATCTCTCAGAATCATTTGTGATTAATGCTCCGGATACAGAAACAAAATCTTTTATTGAAACACCTGTTCTGAGATTTAATAACGGATTCGGAATTCACATAAAAAATTGGCCTTATGAAGCCTGGAGAGGATCTGAGGCAAATACTTCTGTTTGGGTCAGACACCCTAATTATCAAAATCTGCCTAAAGTCATTTTACCAGAAATAGAAACCATCAAACTCTTTCAATTTGGAAATCGCTGGTCAACTTACGTTTTGAACGAAGAGCATGTGGAACAGATTAAAGAAGCTCTCTGGAAGTATAAAAGCCCTGTCATCATCAATTACAATGATGAAGACTACTGGCACATCATTCTTATTATAGGCTACGACGATAATATCCCTGGTGAATGTTATGACACTGATCCAAAAGAATGCGAAGGCAGCATTGGTTCGTTCTATGTCCGTGACTCATTCGGGGTCAAAGTTGAGTTAAGAGACTATGACTGGTTCAAAGTTAAGGGCAATACTGCTGCCGTTGTGAAAGCAAAAAACAATTCATTAAAAGAGTAAATCATGGATTACAAATTTTCAGAAATCGAACCGAAATGGCAAAAATATTGGGACGCTAATAAAACTTTTAAAACAGTTTTAGATACCACTAAGCCCAAATACTACGTTCTCGACATGTTCCCTTATCCTTCGGGAGCTGGGCTTCACGTAGGTCACCCTGAAGGCTATACCGCCACGGATATCATGGCGCGCTTTAAACGCATGAATGGCTTTAATGTTCTTCACCCTATGGGATGGGATTCATTTGGTCTTCCGGCGGAAAACCACGCAATAAAAACCGGCACCCATCCGGACATTACCACTCAAGACAACATCAAAGTCTTTAAACGCCAGTTAAAGTCACTTGGCTTTTCCTATGACTGGGACCGTGAAGTGGCAACATCCAACGTTGATTACTACAAGTGGACTCAGTGGATTTTTGTTCAGCTTTTTAATAAAGGCCTGGCCTACGAATCTCACATGATGGTGAACTGGTGCCCGAATTTAAAAACGGTACTCGCCAACGAAGAAGTCATCGGTGGAAAATCTGAAGTCGGAGGTCACCCCGTCATCAGAAAACCCATGAAGCAATGGATGCTCAGAATTACTGAGTATGCTGAACGCCTGCTTGAAGATTTAGATCTTTTAGATTGGCCTGAATCAGTCAAAGAAATGCAAAGAGTTTGGATCGGAAAATCTGAAGGCGCAATTATCAAGTTCAAGGTGGATAAATCCACTGAAGAAATTGAAGTCTTCACTTCTCGCCCTGATACTCTTTTTGGTGCCACCTATATGGTGCTGGCCCCAGAGCATGATCTGGTTGATATTATTTCCACGGAAGAACACAAAACTGAAATAAAAAACTACCGTGATATGGCCGCTCTTAAATCGGACCTTGAAAGAACGGAGCTTAATAAAGACAAATCAGGAACATTTATTGGTGCTTATGCCATCAATCCTGCCAATGGTCAGAAGGTTCCTGTTTATATTGCTGATTACGTTCTTCACACCTACGGAACAGGCGCCATCATGTCAGTTCCTGCCCATGATGATCGTGACCATGAATTTGCCAAAAAATATCATTTACCGATTATCGAAGTTCTCAAAGGTGGAGATGTTAACGAGTCAGCCTTCACTGGTGATGGTGAGCATGTGAATTCAGATTTTTTAAATGGTCTGAATAAAACAGATGCCATCAAAAAAATGATTGCATGGTTAGAAGATAAAAAACTTGGATCAAAAAAAATTAACTACAAACTCCGCGACTGGCTATTCTCTCGTCAGCGCTACTGGGGAGAGCCTTTCCCTATTTTAAAATTCGAAGACGGAACAGTTCGTTGTCTAGATGTTGATGAGCTTCCCGTGGCCCTTCCTCCGGTTGAAAAATATGAACCAGCTGGAACCGGCGAATCTCCACTTGCTACAATTGAAGAATGGGTCAACGTCATTGATCCTAAAACGGGAAAAAAAGCCAAACGCGAAACCAATACCATGCCTCAATGGGCAGGATCTTGTTGGTACTATCTGCGCTTTTGTGATCCTGAAAATAAAACGGAGCCGTGGAATTCAAAAATTGAAAACTACTGGATGCCTGTAGATCTTTATGTTGGTGGCGCAGAACATGCTGTTCTTCACCTTCTCTACTCTCGCTTCTGGCACAAAGTCCTCTATGACCTAGGATTGGTTTCAACTAAAGAGCCTTTTCAAAAGCTCGTGAATCAGGGAATGATATTAGGCGAAGACGGCGAGAAGATGAGTAAGTCTCGCGGCAACGTGATTAATCCTGACTCTGTTGTGGTTGAGTATGGAGCTGATGCTCTGAGACTTTATGAAATGTTCATGGGTCCTCTCGATAAAACAAAACCTTGGTCAATGAGTGGCGTGAAAGGAGTTTATAATTTCCTGAGCCGTGCTAATCGTTTTTTCCTTGATCCCGAAAATTATACTGAAGTTGAAGTTGAGCCAACTTCAAATATTAAAGAAATGCATAAGATGATCAAAAAAGTGACTGAAGATATTCAGGAGCTTCATTTTAATACAGCGATTTCGCAAATGATGATCTTTTTAAATCATCTTTATAAGGGCGGAAAAGTTTCGCGCCAAAGTGCAGAGAAATTTGCTCTCGTTCTGAGTCCTTTTGCTCCTCACTTGGCCGAAGAAATTTGGCAGCACTTAGGTCATACGAAAACTCTTGCCTACGAAGCTTGGCCTGCCTTTGATGCTCAGTTAGCTAAAGACGAGCTCATCACAGTAGCGGTTCAAATCAACGGTAAAACGCGTGCTACTTTTGAAGTGGACCCAGATATCTCAAAAGATCATTTGATGGCGATTATCAAGGCCGATGAAAAAGTGATCAAGTACCTTCAGGGAACAATCGTAAAAGAAATTTATGTGCCTGGAAAAATTTGTAACTTTGTGGTGAAAGAATAATCGCTGCCTAGAGAGCTTTTTTAGGAGTCATTGTCACTTCGCAAGACTCGGGCTTACAGATGACGGAATAGCGAAAAAGATTTTTATAAATCCCGTCATGGCCTTGGCCGTAGACTCTTTCAAACGAATAGAATTTTTTGAGTTCATCTCCATAGGAGATGGACTCACGTAAAGCTTGAACGGATAAAGAGTCCGTAACCAGAATCAAGTACTCATCACCTACGAGATCAGTGCTTGAAACATCCAGGTCACAGGCCTTATAGCTCGGAACATCAGTCTTTCCAAAATAATCGGCCTGGCACTTAATCGAGATTGACGCCTGTTTGTGATTAGGGAAGAAAGTGTGCTTTCGTAGAAACCCTTCATAGCTTTCAGTTCTCACCAAAGCCGAAGGAATCTTTCTTAATAATGTTTCAAGTTTGGACTGGTCAAAAGTATCAACCGGGATCTTGGCACCGAAGGCCACACTTGAAAATAATCCAACAATCAAAATCAATTTCATGGAAAGACTGTCACAAAATGGTTGAGCACCGTCATACCAAGGCCAGAGAGAACAGGAATCGTAAGATTATCATCTACATTGAAAGCAGAAACTAATTCAGACAACGCTCCAATCATTCCTGCCACCACAGCAAAAATCAAAATATGATTTCCCAGTGTCACGTGATTCATAGTGTAGAAGAGAGTGATGAGGTAACAGGTAAAAAATCCTGCCACTGCCCCTTGAAGAGATTTATTGGGCAAGATTTTATCTTTTCCATAAAGCACCCCAAAAAATGACGACAAAGGATCCGAGAAGACCAAAAACATGACCGAGAGAATTGCTATGTTTCGGTCATAAAAGAAAAGAGAAAGAGAAACACCCAAAGCGTAAAAGGGTAATCCACTCATTCCATCTCGCTCCGAGCGTCGCATTAAAGGTCCCGCAAATTTAAGCACGAGACGATTAATGAACGGCAGTCGGGTTCTTGTAATGTCTAAAATAAAGCCCGCGAGGGTGATTCCAAGAACGATAAATCCCCAGAACTGTTGATCTTGTGGGGAGCGAGTGAAGAGCAAAAGACCAATTGAGCCAGTTGAAATATGCCAAATTTTACGAAGAAGATGCAGATCAGAGCGTTTATGAAGGACTTTATCAAAAGAGGAATCGTAATTTTGCGTTTGAGAGACAGACATCCCTTCTCCTTATGTTCACTGAGGAATAAATAAATTTCCTCGAGTTAGATAGTTCGTTAGTGGGAACAATGTAATAGATTCGGCTTTAAGCGTCTACCCAAGAGGTGAGGTTTTAGCCCCTAAAAGCCTATCTGGCGAAAATCATTCAATAAATAGCCTTTCCAAACCCTGAAAGAGGTTCATATAATTTTAGAACTGGAAAAGAATAATGATGAAAAATGAAATGGATAAAGAAGCCTTGCTTCCTAGTTCAAAAAAGATTTGGGCCGTCGGTGGTGGTAAAGGTGGAGTAGGCAAAAGCTTAGTCTCTGCTAACGTGGCCATTTGTCTCGCGCTTATGGGAAATAAAGTCGTGGCGGTAGATCTTGATCTTGGTGGAGCCAACCTTCACACTTGTTTAGGATTACCTATCCCCTCTGTGACTCTGTCTGATTATATCTCAAAAAAGATTACCAATTTTGAAGATCTCTTGGTTCCTACTCCTATTAATAATCTTAAAATTATTAGTGGTGCCCAAG
>CANFNN010000145.1 GCA_947448095.1 Bacteriovoracaceae bacterium
GGTGGATTTTAGCCGAGTGTGGCAAGTTTCTTTGATCACTAATAATTTTCTTCTGGTGCTCAGGACGTTTGTGAAAGATATCAATTTTCTGACCAACTAAGTTATCAACTCTGTCTGGAAGATATTTTTCTAACGTTTTGAGAGTTCTTTTAGAAGCCTCGTTCATATACATAAGGTTACCAGCGGAATCAGAATACATTGTATTAATGGGCGAAAAATCCACCATTTGAGTCATCATGGCAGCTTTCTTTTCTTGGGCCAGTTTATCCGTCACAATCGCCCAAGTAACCATTGGTCCAACGTAAGCACCGTTATCATCAAAAATAGGAGAAACCAGTAGATCCATGAATTCCGGTCCAACTTGAATCACGGATTGCATAGGAAGATTTTTTGGATTATCGATGATCTTTCGTTGATGATTAGGGTTCTTATGAAAAATATCAATTGATTGCCCAACTAAATTATCCACTTTATCTGGAAGATACTTTTCTAAGAGTTTAAGATTTTTCTTAGAACTTTCGTTCATATAAACTAAGGTTCCTGACTTATCAGCAAGTAAGATGTTAATTGGCGCCAGCTCGATCATCTGACCCATAAATTGAGAAACATTTGAATTCGCGTTTTCTTTAGACATAAACTTTCCTTATTAAACGTTTAAAAAATCAATTATTTTTTGTATATCAATTACACTTAGTAAATTATTTGGAAGTTTGTAAACCCCGGACATGAATCTTGAAACTCCAGGGGATACGGTTTCGGGAGTGTGTTCAAATAAAACGTCTTCCAATTCTAAAACATCCCCAACTTCGTCTACTACAAGGGAGAGAAGATAAGCTTCGCTTTTACAAACGACGTTAATTTTTCCATTCTCTTTATCGGTTGGTTGAATTTCAAACAACTCTCTAAGGCCAACCGCTGTTGCAATCTGACCACGAAGATTAATTAGCCCCTTAATGTGAAGAGGAGCAAGAGGCACTTCTGTTACAGTCATGGATTTCGTAATTTCTTGGACAACTCGAATATTTACACCATACAGACGATCATCAACCAAAAATGTTGAGAACTGATTTGTACTCATTTACCTAACTCCTAAAAGTTCGTGAAGCGCTTCTAAAAGCTCATCACTCTTAAGCTTTTCCAAATATTTATTAAATCCAGAATCAAAACCAAGTTTTTGGTCTCGCTCATTAAAGCGCGTTGTGAGAGCAATCATTGGAATATTTTTATAAGCAGGATCAGTCTTAACCGCTTTCGCAAATTCATAACCATTCATCTTAGGCATCTCAATATCTGAAACAATAAGCTTATAGGTCCCAGGAGCCGATGATTTTAATTTTTCCAGAGCTAGCTGACCATTTTCAGCGTGATCAACTTCTATGCCAGCGGCTTCAAGCACTTTTTTAACCTGTCTCACAAAGAAAATCGTATCTTCTGCAAATAACACTCTTGTGTTAATGAATTTTTTTAATTTTTTAATTTCATGCGGAACTCCCATGGCGTCATCAATAATCCCAAGAGCATCCAAGACGGTAACGACTTGCTTCTCATTAAAGATAATTGTCCCCAAGATGCCCTTCATATCTTTCAACTGTTGAGTCACCTCACTATCAGACGAGAGGACATCAAGGATCTCATTAACGACAAGTCCAAAGAACCGATTATGTTTACTGACTACTATCACTGAGATCTTTCTATTATCATCGGTCGAGGCAACGGGTTTATGACCAAGGTATTGATTAAGGTCAATTAATGGCAAAAGAGATCCACGGTACTTGACCATCTTCTCATTACCAGAAACTTCCATTTCTTCCATTCCAAATTCTTCCAACCTGTGAACCAAAATGAGCGGAATAGAAAAAGTTCCTGAATGGGCCAGCTTGAAAAACAGATATTCTGTTTTATTTTCAAGACGAATTTTCGCATTTTCATCAGACTGACTCTTTAAATCTTTGTTCTGATTCATTTTATGGGCACCACTATGAATCGCCACACCTTGAATATCTAAAATAAGAGCGACACTTCCGTCGCCCATAATAGTAGCACCTGAGAAAACGTCAATTTTTTTCAAAAACTGAGGCAGAGGTTTAACAACGATATCTGCAGTGTCACAAATCTCGTCTACCACAAGTCCATAAATGTGACCTTCAGTTTTAAGGACGACAATATTAAATATAATCCTGCCTGCAGAGTTCTTAGGTTTCGTTTTCAACAAATCGCTTAAATCGATTAAAGGCAGAAGCTCCCCTCGAAGCCGGTAAACGTATTGGCCTTGAAGCTTATCAATTTTCTTTCCATTTTCTTCGAGATCAATTCGGATCAATTCTTGGAGTTTTACTTGAGGGATAGCAAAAAAATCTTTTTGCATTCTTACGATCATGGCCGGAACAATTGCAAGGGTAAGAGGAATAATAAGTCGTAATTGGGTTCCCTGGTCGGTTTGGCTTGTGAGATCAATCATCCCACCAACTCTTTCGACATTGGTTTTTACGACATCCATTCCCACCCCGCGACCTGAAACGTTTGAAACCTGGTCTGCAGTAGAAAATCCAGGAGCAAAAATAAGCTGTTGAATTTCTGTTTGAGATAGAGTTTCTGCTTTCTCTGGACTAATGATTCTTTTCTCAAGAGCTTTGGCGAGGAGTTTTTTGGGGTCAAGTCCCCGACCATTATCACGGATTTCAATAATTACATGTCCACCTTCGTGGAATGCTTTTAAAGATAAAATCCCTGAGGGATTCTTGCCCTTCTTTTTTCTCTCTTCCGGAGTCTCAATACCATGATCACAAGAGTTTCGAACAATATGAGTGAGAGGATCTTTAATGGCCTCGAGGAGAGACTTATCCAGTTCGGTTTCAGCACCTTCAATAACAAGTTCAATATCTTTTCCAAGCTCCCGACTTAAGTCTCTGACTACTCTTTGAAATTTTGTAAATACAGCACCAATAGGCTGCATGCGAGTGCGCATAACACTATCTTGAAGCTCAGTTGTCACGAGATCAAGGCGTTGAGTGAGATTTAAGAATTCATTATTTTCGCTGGTTCTAGCAAATTGCAAAACTTGGTTTCTTGCCAAAACCATCTCGCCAACGAGATTCATTAACTTATCCAAAAGAGAAACTTGAACTCTTATGGTAGACGATTCTAGCTGCTGCTCGTCCCCGCCACTTACTCGGTCTTGCTTAGGTTTAAATATTGGTTCTTGATGATCAACATGAATTTGATTCATTGGCCCTACCACATTTATGTCTTTGGGTGTTTTTAGAATCTTAGGTACTTCGCGTTTCTCAGCTTGCGGAGGTAAATTAGAAACTTTAGTTTCTTCGTTGGGAACCATACTGTGAGTCAGTTCAAACTCGGTCCCGAAACGCTTGTTAGACACGGAAATTAACTTCGGAACAATTTCCAAAAGCTCTTCATGAAGAGTGGGATCATTTTCAAGATCTCTTTGAGGATTTTTAAGAATACGGTCAATGAGATCTAAACTTTTAAAAACCTGATCTACAAAATTACGATCTAATTTCGCCTTATTTTTTCTAACTGGTTCGAGAGAAGCTTCAATTGCATGAGCAATGAGTCCAATGCGCTGAAAACCAAATAACTGAGAAGAACCTTTAAGAGTATGAACATCTCGGTACAAGGAATCAATCGCATCAACCGAAAGTTCTTGAGATTCTAGTTTGGTTAGAAGCGAGGAAATTCTTTGTAGGATTTCTTCGCATTCAGAAAAAAATTCACCGAGAGCACTCTCAGTATCAAATTTGGTCATAAGCAGCTTGTACAAATACTAAACATTAATAAAAGTTATGTTGATTTCTGTTTGAATCGTAACATAATTTTTAAAAATAAATTAAGTATTCGCTTGACCTAAATGATAATAGTTCCCGCGAAATTAATTGCAGTTTAATATTTTAATTCGGACTAAATACCTGACAAGGCAAATGCGGATTAAAACTCGCTTTAGGCAGCCTCGACGAAGGAATCTTGCTCCCCTGAACGCACGTCCTGACCGCTCTGATCTTCCAATAGATCACTTAAATTAATTAAACTCACAACCTGGTTATCAATGACATAACAACCACTCACTCCATGCTGCTTTTTCATATTTTTTTCGAGGGAGCCAAAAGCGGTTTTAAGATCAATAATATCTTTAACCACAATGCCTACGTATTGATTTTTATGCTGAATAATCACTGTACAAAGTGACCTCTCATTTTGCTGACCAATCAAGCTTGCATGAATTTTAGGGTGAATCATCTGATCTAAATCAATTAGTGTCATAACCGTCTCTCTGTAGGGAACAACGTAAGATTCTCCACACGACTGAAGTAAGCCTGGTTCGATTCTTTCTATCCTTAGGATATCTTTTTCTTCCAAGCAGAACTGACCTGGCTTTTGGAGATCAAACACAATCACATTTCTTTGTTCTACAATTTCTTGTGAACAGGAAGTATCAGTATTCTTTTTCTGATCTGAGTAAACATGATTTTCGATTCCTATTCTTTTGGCAACTCCCTCTACGTTAAAAACAAGCCCAATTGAGCCGTCTCCAAGGAATGTTCCACCAAGATAAATATCGAGATTTTTGAGAATGTTAAATGATAGAGGCTTGATCACAGCATCTTCAATATCGAGTACCGATTCAACTCTTAGTGCAAAAACTGATTCGTCTGTTTTCATTATAACGATCAAGTTTTCATGCTTTGCACGGTCCTGGATCGCCATGAGCTTTGAAATAGAGCAAAGCGGAATAAGACTGTTATTGAAACGAATGACCTCAGCCCCTTCAAGAGAGGTGTAATCAGAGGGAGCAAGTTGGTTTTTCTCCATGACCTTTAAAATATTGTCCTGAGGAATGGCATAAGCACGCTCAGCGACCGATACAAATAAACAGTTGGTAATCATAACAGACTTAGGGATAGGGATTTCTAGCCGAAATTGAGACCCCTCACCCTGCTTAGATTTAATTTGAATTTTTCCACGCATTGACTCAACAGAGTCCTTAACCATACTCATCCCAACGCCGCGACCAGAGAAGTCGGTCACTTGTTGAGCAGTTGAAAAACCAGAATCAAAAATCATATATTGAAGTTCTTCCTGGGACATTTTCTGGGCTGCCGCTGCCGATCTCAGGCCTTTTTCTATGACTTTAGCGCGAATGACTTCAATGTTGATCCCTGCACCGTCATCTTGAATATCAACAACGATATTTTCACCTTGAGTACTAAAGCGAAGAAGTAACTTGCCTTTAGGGTTTTTCCCCATTTGGGTGCGCTTTTCCTGAGATTCAATTCCGTGATCAAGAGAGTTTCTCATCATGTGAACAAGAGACTTTGTCAAAACTTCAGCAATCGAGTTATCAAGACGCAATTCTTCACCCTCAACAACAAAGTCCACATCTTTTTTCAAGGCCCTTGCGGTATCTCGGACTGTTCGTGAAAGAGGTTTTACTAAGGAGCTAACAGGTACTCGTCGAATATCAGTAATTTTACTTTGCACATCACTATTAATTTTATGCATTTCATCCAACAGCTCTCCCAAAAGACCAATCTCTTTGTCGCCTTGGTACTGCTTCTCTAAACTTCTAACCGTCTTGTTAATCATGTTACGAATAACAGTCATCTCACCAGAGGTTTGCATGAACTCATTCAAAAGAGTCATGGAAACTCTTAGTTCAGAAGCTTTTTGTTCTTTTACGCCGCTAGACGCTTCAGGATGAGATTCATTAGAGGCAACAGTTTGTTCCTGAATTTCTTCAGGTAGACCCTTGAAGATTTTAACCATTTCAGGAATATTATGGATCTTATAAATACCGGTTTTAAATTCTTCCACAAAAATTTTGAGAGAATCATTACCTTTTAAAAATATCGACACGAGCTCTGGGGTTACGGCACGGCTTCCATTCTGAACATCTTTAAGTAGATCTTCAAAAGCATGGGAGAAATTATGCAAATCACGAGGCTCAAAAAATCCAGATGATCCTTTGATGGTATGGACCATTCCGAAAATTCGAGCAATCGCATCTGAGTTATTGTGATTATTTTCTAATTCAAGACAAATTTCTTCTATGTTTTCCAAAAGATTACTGGCGTCATCAGTGAAACCTTTAAGCATTTCATAATCTTCTTTGAGGGTCTGAATTCTCGGCTCGCCATCTTTTTTAAGAAAAGATAAAAACTCTAAAGTTTTGAATGGTTTTTCAAGGAAGGAATCAATTTTATATTCAACCCCTTTGAGTGCCATCTCTCGATCAACATACCCTGAAAGAATAGCGAATGGGATTTCCGGAGCAACACGGGTCACGTGCTCACGAAATTCAAAGCCATTCATGGTTGGCATTTTATAATCAGAAACAATAAGTAAAATGCGAGACTTATTTTTAGTAATAAATTCAAAAGCAAGGTTTGGGTCAACGAACGTTGTAGACTCGATCCCTAGTTTGGTTGCATTGTGCTTAAATATATCTAAGGATTCCGCATCATCATCAACAAAGACAATTTGCGGAGCAAGCCCACCCATTTCCTCAAGAAGTAGTTTTTTCTTCTCTGCTGGAGAAGAATTTTCCCAATTCGGACAAAAGATAATTTTGCTCATGACGAGGCCTCGCTTTATTGAATATCTTTTCGGAATTTCACGAGAAAGCTGTAATAAGAAAGACTTAAAGAATTAGGCACTCTTCTTATGTGGATTAGGAAAGTTAACAATTTCATCAGTGTTGAAACGAAGGGTACAATCGCCTAGAGAATTTTTAACAATACCTTTTTTAAAGGCCTGATCAAGTTTTAGCCAGAGCATTTGATTTTCAGGACTTACTTGTGCCTCGGTCATCGAATCAACAAGTAGCTGAGTCCGAACGTCAAATAACTCCTCCGAAATCATCATGTGCCGGTGTGCCGGAACGGGTAATTTGCCACAGAAGTTTGATGGTCCACCCATGATTTGGGACATGAAATCAGATTGTTGAACCTCAATGACGTCTTGTTGGATGCCTTCAAAGTAGCGCCCGATCCATGGATGTGCATAAATTTTGTCGTAGAAAATTTTGTGCACCTTCTCAAGGGTAGGCCTGCCGCCGATAAGGTCAAATAAATTATTTTCACCAAGTTTCATTACCATAATGTGATTATCGGAGATAAAAAGATAAATCTTAAAGCTTGTAATTTCATTTCTTGAAAAGGAGTATAATACCTAAAAAAAAACTTGGATTTACCCATGATGCAATATTTTTATGTTAGTAGCGCAAGAGCAGATCTTAAATATGAAGAAATTCTTCACATCGTTGAGAAAGCGCGTGAATTTAATTCAGCTCATGGAATAACGGGAGTTCTCCTCTACAAGGGAGGAATTTTTTTGCAACTTCTTGAGGGAGAAGATTCAGAGATAAGAAAAGTTCTTACCGAGAAGATCAAACCCGATTCAAAACATTCAA
>CANFNN010000146.1 GCA_947448095.1 Bacteriovoracaceae bacterium
GTGTCGATTATTGGCGGTATAAACATAATTGCGCTTAGGCTTAAGCACATGCGGACGCTCCATGGGATCTAGAAATTCTTTTTTTCTAAACTCATCAAATTTTTCATAAGAAACGCCAAAGGGATCTTTGAAAGTGTCGCGGAAAGCGTGACCCACAACTCTGTATCCAATATCGCCCTTGGTATCAGCAAAAACAAAATTCCAGGCAGGAAGGCCCACATGTTTTAAATTTTCATCCATGTCAGTCACATTGGTAGTGTTCATCAAATTAAACATCGGTATCAAATCATGAGACTGAAGACTAAAACCTGTCCATCTCAGAACCATTTTGTCTTCGTTACCTAGCTCCAAGGGAAGAACTACGTCCCCATCTTTAGTGCGTTCAAAACTTTTAAAGAAAAATGGGAGTTTTAAAAATCCTAATTTAACCTGAACCGTTGGTCTGAAGGACACCAAAAAATCTTTCGGATACTCTTTTAAAAAAACAGCATCGGCAGTGTTAATGTAGGCATTAGTAAGACCCCAGGCAACTTTGCCATTCGTTCCGCTGACAATCACGGGAACACCGGGAACAGAGCCACCGATAATATTTAAGTCAGGAGTCTGAAGGTTGATCCAGTACCAGAAGAGCGGAGTTTTTAAATCGAGATGAGGATCATTGGCCAGCATGGCATAGCCACTTTTTGATTTCGACTTTTCAATAACCCAATTATTTGATCCGGACTCTTTGCCAAAGACGTCGGGAAAATTTTCCCACAGTTTAACTGAACGGGCCGAAGAACTGGTCGTTTTTTTTGTGGCAACAATTGCTTCGTATTCACCCTCTTTCAGGATGGTATTGAGCCAAGGTACGTTATCCTCATTGAACAGCTCATCAGCTTTTTCTTTCCAGCGCTCTTTTAATTTTTCTTCTTCATAATCCCGAAAAAAAGTTTTGCGGGTTTGATCGAATGATTGGAGCACAAGCACCAAAACTGAATGTTCTGGTTCCCATTTCTCGGGAGTGTAATTCAGATCTTTAAATTCCTGGGAATTTTTTCCTTGTTCAAATCCTACGTTTGCACCATCAGCATAAGCCTTGAGCCACTGCTTATTTTGTTCTGGCATTCCGGCATATAAACGATTGGCAAGCTTAGGCAGGTCCAAGAGTTTCATCATTAAGTCTGATTTGAGAGATGAGAACCCATAAACCTCAGCATTACGTCCCTGGCCGACTCGGCGAAAATAATCCATCATCCAAGCACGGTCCCGAGCATGGTGATAACCAAAACAATAATAATACTCGTTGATAGAATGTACTTTTTGTCTCGTAATACCAAGATTGTCATACTTGGCATCGCACTTTATGTCAGAGGTCGCAAACGATGAGAGGCTCGAGAGAATCAGCAATAAGTAAATCATTTAGAATCCAGACGTGAATGAAGTTGTTCTTTAAAAGATTGTTTGCGTTCAATGGATAACTCAAAATTATGAGTTTCCAGATATTGAATGATGGTTGCTGTTTCTATTTCAGATAATGACAAATAACGTTTTCGGTCACTCCATGAGTTCCCCCACTGCTTGGTTTTAAAACGAATGGGTGAGGAGCCACCAATAGAAACAGCTGCATAGATAAGTAGTGCTTGAGTTTTCGCGCCAGTTTTTTCAACACAAGTCTTTAGTCTCAGGTCAGTAGTCTTACGGTCATCAAGGGAGCCGCCTGCCCAAAAATAAAGATCATGCTCCTCACAACAATGCTTCCAAAGATTAGGCTGGGCACGAGTGCCTTCAGCGTAAGCTGTGCAGTAATCTGTTACAAATGGCTTCAAAGTTAAATCAGACTGGCCCCAACCCTGAAAGGAAATAAGCACCATAAGAATAATCATTTTTTTCATGGAGTTATTATCCTTAAAATTTTCCTTTCTGCCACTCATCATGAGTGACAGAATGAGAGTGTGATAAACTTATTTTTGCTCTTCTTTCTTTACAGTTGTAGTCAGGTATCCGTTAAACCCACTCTTCCTAGTGGGTTAGTAAGTGTTGACGCGGCTTTAGACCACATCCAAGCCTCCTACTTGAGAGGTTGTGTTGAGGCTTTTAAGGAATTAGGCGTACCTACTTCTTTTGAATATTGTCGCGATAAGGCAAAAGATCATCAAAATGAAGTCAGAGAGATGATTGAACAAACGCCATGAGTTGAGTTCAAACAAAGATAAATATATAATTGAGAAAAAATGAGGACGAGATGCGGACTTTCAATCAGTGGATGGCAGAGTACGGAGTGAGTCACAAGAATCCTACGAATCAATTGATTCACAAGGTATGTGTTCCCCTGATTATGTTTTCAGTCATTGGGCTATTTTGGTCAATCTCAATCCCTGATTTTTTTTCCACAATCCCCTACTTAAATTGGGCCACTCTCTTTATCGCTGGCTGCCTCATGTTTTATCTGAGTTTAAATGTAATGATGTTTCTTGGGATGCTGATCTTAACGGGAGTCATGTGTTGGATATGCCAGCAGCTTAACCAGCTGGGTTTGCTACTTTGGACTTCCATTTTAGTTTTTGCTCTGTCTTGGATTGCTCAATTTTATGGCCATAAAATTGAAGGTAAGAAACCTTCATTCTTTCAAGATTTGGCTTTTCTTCTTATTGGACCATTGTGGGTGCTGCGTTTCTTTTATGCCAAGATCGGAATAAAAGTTTAAATCCTGGCATTGGTCATTTCATTTGGTTTGACCCATAAATCAAACTCTTCAGCAGTCACAAATCCAGAATCTATCGCCGCAAACTTCAAAGTTGTATTTTCATGAAAAGCTTTTTTGGCTATATAAGCGGCTTTATCATAACCAATGTGTGGATTCAAAGCTGTCACCAGCATGAGCGAATTATTTAAATTCTCATTAATTCTTTTTTGATTAGGCTCAATTCCCCTAACACAAAACTCCTCAAAACAAAGACATCCATCTGTGAGTAGTCGAACAGATTGGAGGAAATTATGAATAATGAGGGGCCTAAAAACATTCAGCTCAAAGTTTCCTGAGGCTCCACCAATATTAATCGCCACATCGTTACCCATTATTTGAGCACAAATCATGGTCATGGCCTCACATTGCGTGGGATTCACTTTTCCAGGCATAATAGACGATCCAGGTTCGTTGGCAGAAAGAAAAATTTCACCAATACCACTTCGAGGGCCTGAAGCAAGCCAGCGAATGTCATTGGCAATTTTAAAGAGACTTGCCGCCAGCGCCTTGAGGGCCCCATGAGCATTTACTATGGCATCATTCGTGGCCAGTGCTTCAAACTTGTTGGGAGCAGTCTCAAAATGCAACCCTGTAAACTCAGATATTTTATGGGCCATTTTTTCTGCAAATCCCTGAGGGGCATTTAGACCAGTACCAACAGCGGTTGCACCTAAGGCCAATTCACGTAGGTGTGGTAGAGTATTTTCAATGTGTCTCAAAGCATGTTGAAGTTGAGAGACATACCCAGAAAATTCTTGTCCTAATGTAATTGGAGTCGCATCCATTAAATGAGTCCTGCCGATCTTTGTGATATCCATGAATGAGATCGCTTTTTTCTCCATCGTTTCAATAAGTTTTTCTACGGCCGGAATGAGATCAAGCAGAATCCCCTGGACTGCAGAAATATTCATGGCCGAGGGAAAGACGTCATTTGAACTTTGTGATTGATTGACATCATCATTAGGGTGAACAAGTCGGTTTTGTCCTCGCTGTCCCCCCATCAATTCACTTGCCAGGTTTGCCAAGACTTCATTCACGTTCATATTGGAATGAGTTCCACTGCCTGTCTGCCAGACTGAGAGCGGAAATTCCTCGTGGTGCTTTCCTTTGAGAACTTCATCCGCGGAACTTTTGATTGCTAGAGATTTTTCAATAGAAAGTAATTTTAATTCACCATTTACAATTGCCGCACATTTTTTAATAAGAACAATTGCGAGGTTAAAATGAATGTCCAGCTTTTCGTTAGAAATGGGAAAGTGATGAAGCGATCTTTGAGTTTGGGCACCCCAGAGGCGATTGGCCTCTACTTCGACTTCACCTAAACTATCACTTTCGATACGAAAGCTAGGCGCTATCATTTTAGTTTCATTTTACAGTGATTCATCAGTCCATTCGTAGTCACTGTCAGCTTAGGAAGAGAACTGTTCACCATACTGGGCTGAATAAACGTGAAACGCTTTGAGCGCTCATCAAGATTTTTCGCATGAGAATTTGAAAAAACGACTTCCTTGCCATTTTGTTCACTGAAGACTGAGCCATCAAGGGAATCCATTTGGGTTTTTGAATGCCCATCAGTCACATAAACAAATTTCTCGCCCTCTTTGGCAAGCACTTGAAGTTTGTCTGTGCAGTCAGAAGTGGACTCGGCCACCACTTTCCATTCAGGAGCAGACCAGCTGAAAGTAGAAATAAGAACTAGAGAAAAAAAGAAAACAGATCTCATCTTGGACTCCTCATTCAATCCGTTACCCAAATTGGATAATGGTTGGAGAAGATACATGAGCGATAAGTTTTAAGGACCTTAATTTAATCTTAAATAAGAAACGTCTTCTACTTCAGCTCACTTAAGGCTTTTTTAATGCGCTCCACTGCCCTGGCAATGATGTCTTCAGAAGTTGCATAAGAGAGGCGTATGTAATTCGGAGCACCGAAAGCTCCACCAGGAGTCATTGCAACATGGCCAACATTGAGAAGATACATGCAAAGTTCTTTGGCATCTTTTATGACGGTCTCACCATGTTTTTTTCCAAAATAATAAGACACTTCGGGAAATAAATAAAAGGCGCCACCGGGATTATTAACTTTGATGTGAGGAACTTCTTTCATTAAAGAGATTAAAAGGTTGCGACGTTTTAAAAAAGCCTCTTGCATGGGACTGAGCACAGAAGGATCTGCCTTAAGAGCAGTGATTGCGGCTCTTTGAGTAATTGAATTAGCGCCTGAAGTGAATTGACCTTGGATTTTAACACAAGCAGAAGCAATCGCCTGAGGGGCCCCGATATAGCCAAGACGCCAACCCGTCATAGCAAAACCTTTAGAAAGACCGTTCACAGTAATTGTTCTATCTAAAAGTTCAGGAATGGATCCAATAGAAAACATTTTTCCTTCAAAGGTGATGTATTCATAGATTTCATCAGCACAGATTAGAACATGCGGATACTTTTTAAACACTTCTCCTAAGGCACGAAGTTCTGATTCGCTGTACATGGTCCCAGTTGGATTACAAGGATTTGAAAACAAAAAGAGCTTCGTCTTTGGCGTAATGGCTTTTTCAAGTTGAGCGGGAGTAATTTTAAAATCACTTTGGTAATCAGTTTCAAGCGTGATAACTTTTCCTTCATTGAGCATAATCATTTCTGAATAGCTAACCCAGTAAGGAGCTGGAAGAATAACTTCATCGCCTGGATTTACTACTGCCATCACCACGTTAATGATGGATTGTTTGGCACCCGTAGAAACAACGATCTGTGAGGGCTTATAATTGAGATTATTGTCACGCTTAAATTTCAGTGAAACAGCTTCCTGAAGTTCTTTATATCCAGGTACTGGGGTATAATAAGAAAAATTCTTATCAATGGCTTCTTTAGCTGCAAGTTTAACAAATTCCGGGGTCGCAAAATCAGGCTCACCTAAACTCATATTAATCACGTCTACGCCTTTCTCTTTGAGTTCATTTCCCAGACGAGACATGGCAAGAGTTTCTGATTCAGCTAATTTTTCAACACGACTTGATAAGTAATTCATTTTATTCCTAGAGAAGTTAGTCGATCCAATTGTAACAAGTTTCAGAAAAAAGTGGATGCGAACTTTTCTGAATTCAACAACGCTCCGAAGCCTGACAATCTTAGTTCAATTCAATGCCTGCTTAATTTTTGCAATACTTGAAACGGCTTCGGCCGGAGTGATCTTGGCACTTTCAAAGAGCTTCATTCTTAGCCACGGTGGATCAGTGAATTCCGGATCATCAGCATATCGTGGGAAAAAGTGCCAGTGAACATGATCCACAACGTTTCCAAGACTACACATATTCATTTTTTTAGGATTAAAGGCAGTCTCTATGGCCTTTGAGGCGAGCATCATCTCATGAAAAAATTCATCCCTCAGGGGTCGAGGAAGATCAGTCATTTCCCGGTAGTGCTCTTTGAGTACAAGCACCGAGTAGCCTGAAAAAAACTGATGCTCACCTAGCATCAAATAACTGTGTTTGAACTCATGAATCAAATATGGATAATTTCCAATTTTTGTGAGTTTAACTCTTTCACACAGAGGGCAATTCATATCTATCCTTAAGTCAGTATTTTTGTATGGATCCATCCTGTAAAACTTCTTCTTTCCGCGCTACAAATCTTCACCTCGTGAGGAAAATCCTCACTCAAGAAGATAACCATTGAACCAGGTTCGGGTAAAATCTCTTTGAGGATTTCGTTCTTTTTATTATATAGGACTAACTCTCCCCCAAAGGATGGATTCCACTCTTGGTGCAGATAAAAAATAAAAGTCACGGATCTTGAAGAGTCTGTTTCAAAACGGTCACTGTGCTTTTTATAAAAACTTCCAGCAGGATACTTGGCCAAATGGAACTCAACATCCTTAAGTCCTAAGTAAAAGCGCTGATTAAATTCTTGCTTGAGATGTTCAAGAAGTACGACCAATGCATGAATCTCCCGAGGTGGATCCTGAGGATCAAGCCACTTGGTCCAATCACCGCGAATCTCCACATTGCGCTGGCGCTGCATACTGCTTCCGACTTGGGCCGGAAGAAACTCTGTTTCAAAGAGCGGCGCCAGGGATTTGAGAGTGAACTTATCCACAACATTCTGTTGATAACTCCAGCCGCAGCTTAGGATATCCTGAACAATTTGATCAATCATTATGATGGCCTGGGTAAGTTCGTCCCCTGTATTGTATGAATTGCGGGATAAGAGGAAAATGAAAAAAAATACAAATTGGGAGATTTCATGAAGTTTTTAGCAGCATTGATCACCTTAGTCTTTGCTCTTAACTCATTTGCCAGTTGGAGATCCGAAACAAAGAACATTCTCAAAGAATATAAGTATGCTTGTAAGAGCACTGAAGTGGTGGTGGATTCGATTACTGCCAATGATTTTATTAAAGGCCACATCACTGGTCTTCCGACTGAAGCTTACGACAAATTCAAAGTCGTTTTTTATGTAAAAACCAATCTCTGGTATGTTCACCCCTACGCCTACTATGAAGGTCAAGAAGAAGGCTATAGTTATTCAAACCTTTCACCAAAAGGTGAATTCAAAGTGAGAACAGTCAAGCGTGCAGTTCCGTCGAAAGAACTAGCGGCCGTTTTGGTGCCAAAGTCTTATAAAATTAAATCCACCAAAAGGTGGCTGAACCCGTTACTTGGATTTCTGGGTGGAGTTTTAAAATATGACTGTTCCAATA
>CANFNN010000147.1 GCA_947448095.1 Bacteriovoracaceae bacterium
AAACATGACTGACTTCATCTCAACCTCGTTGTTCAATTAGCTTGTCGGTACAAACAGCTCAACTTTTTAGCTTTAAATTCAATACTATTACCCGAGCTTTTCAATGCGGCGCTCAGTGCTTCTGAGGCATTACTGTCTTCTGGATTAGCTACAAAGTGCAAATTTCATTTCAAATTTTGAATGTATCAGAAGGTATAAGAATTCCAGTGGTTAGCCGGTTAAACGGCAATATCTATGACGCGCTTTTTCAAAAAATCTAGCATGTTTCCCAACAAAAACTTACATATCCGCTTTCGCTTTAAATCATACTAGACAGCTCCACTGATGAAACGGAACAATGGCAACCAGTCAAAACCAAACGAAGTCATAAGACGGATGAGTTTTAGATCATGGAGGATAATATGTTTAAATCTTTTAAAACCACAGCGGCAGTAATCGGTTTATCTTTTGCAGGTGCTGTACTTGCATGTTCAGTTAACGGTAAGGGCGGATTCCTTCCTGAAAACGATCTTTACATCCCAGCTGGTATGAAAGGTATGAACGGCGGCTTAACTGAAGCCCAATTTAACGCTGCAATTGATAAGGTTGAGCATTTATACTCTCCTATCGTTTCAAGCATGGGTGGAAAACTTGTCATTGACCGTAAGTGGGATGACGGAACTGTGAATGCTTATGCTCAACAGTCTGGCACAACTTGGAGCGTGGCCATGTTCGGTGGTTTAGCTCGTCACGAAACAATCACTCAAGATGGTATGTCATTAGTAGTTTGTCATGAACTTGGTCACCATATTGGCGGGGCACCTAAAAAAGGTGGATCAGCAACTGGCGGCGGCTGGGGTGGAAGCACTGGTGGAGCAAATTCTTGGGCTTCTAACGAAGGTCAAGCTGATTACTTCGCTACTTTGAAATGTCTTCGTAGAACATTTTTAAGCGAAGATAACGTCTCTATCGTGGCAGCAATGACTGTTCCTAAAGCACTTACTGATGCTTGTAAAAAATCAACTAAGCAAGATAAAGAAGATACAGCGATTTGTGTTCGTACAAGTATGGCGGGCAAATCAGTTGCAGCTCTTTTCTCAGCATTAAGCAATTTACCTGAAGCAAAATTTGATACTCCTGATAAAACAGTTGTTTCAAAAACTGATGACAATCACCCTAAAGCTCAGTGTCGTCTTGATACTTACTTCCAAGGTTCACTTTGCGAAATTGGTATGAATGAAGAAGTTTCTCAGTCAGAAGAAGTAAAAGGTACTTGTCACCCTTCTCTTGGACACAAGATTGGGACACGTCCACTTTGCTGGTTCAAGCCTAAATCGAAATAATCTTTCCATCGATAAACGAAAAGGCAGCTTAGGCTGCCTTTTTTTTTGCCCGAAATTCACTTACGAATCAAACGTTAAAAAGAAGCAGACCTCACTCCGTTCTCGTGAAAATTAAGTCCAGACCAAAAACTACCAATCGTTGAAGAGCTTATGATTTTAATTAAGGAGAAGCTATAAGTGACTTAGTGGCGACGGGCGATCCATAAGAGTCTACAGAGCTCATTGGGCTTTTGTTCATACTAAGTCCTGTTCGAAAAAGACCATGATCAAGAAGTATGGAACTACCAAGCGGTGATGTGCTTCTAGTTTTGATTAAGGGGTGTTTATTAGGCCCGAGAGACAATGACTTAGTGACGAGGCAGGAATCCAAGGGAGCTTATGGGCATTAACCCTCGCCAGCCTTTTTGGACAAAAAAAAGCCAGGCGTTTAAACCTGGCTTCTTTTTATTGTATCGATCTAGAGACTATTTTTTCTTAGGAGCAGGAGCTGCTGCAGGCTTAGCTGCTGCTTTAGCTGCGTCAGCTGCTTTTGTTACCTTGAAAAGCTCAACTTCGAAAACGAGAGTTGCGCCACCAGGAATTTTAGGAGGAGCACCAGCTTCGCCGTAAGCAAGATCAGCAGGAATAACAAACTTAGTTTTTCCGCCTTCTTTCATCGTTTGAAGACCTTCAGTCCAACCTTTGATTACACGGTTAAGTGGGAAAGAAATTGTCTTTCCACGCTCAACAGATGAATCAAAAACTGTGCCGTCAGTAAGTGTACCGTGGTAGTGAACTTCAACAACATCTTCGCCGCCTGGAGTTGCTCCAGTACCCTCTTTAATTACTTTATAAGCTAAACCTGACTCTGTTTTTGTTGCAGATTCAGTTTTGATGAAGTTTTCAATGAAAGCTTTACCAGCATCTTTTTCTTTTGAAGCAACTTTATCCATACGAGCTTTGAAAACTTCTTGGATACGGTTTTGGAATTTTGCCATATCGACTTCAGATTTTTCATTTTTTGAAGCAGCAGAAATTCCTTTATAAAGAGCAGCTAGCTCTTTATCTGAAAGGCTTAAACGCTGAAGATTTCCACCGAGCATGAAGCCCATAGCGTAGAAAGTTTTATCATCGTCACTTTCAAGAGAAATTTTCTTAGGGTCATTTGAGTTACAAGAAACTAAAGCAAGAGTCGATAGAACAAGGCTTAGATAAAGCAGGGCTTTTTTCATAGTTAGCAATCCTTTGTTATTAAAAAAATCTACAAAAGAATAACGCTATTTTTTCGGCTTTGCCACATTTTCTGAATTATTGTGACCTGACCAAAGAATGAGAATAAGACTCACTGCACCTATTCCAGTAACAATCAGCCCGACAGGAACTTCTGCCCCAAGTACGGGATTAAAATAACAGAGGCCATCTACAATCATTAAACAAAAACCATTAAAAAGTGGTCCTACGAAGAATTCCCCTGCTAGGTCTCGTTTTTGAAACCACATTTTACGCGCCAGGAGAGGAAAAACTAAGCCTAAAAAGGAAAAGGCTCCGAACAAATTAACAACAACCAAAGTACTGACGGCAACAACGACAAAGATAAATTGAAAAAGTCTTTTCTCATTCAGGCCCCAATTCAGTCCCATGATAGGGCCAATGGAAAACATTTTAAGATCCCTATAAAAGAATTTCATTCCAAAAAGCACAAGCAATTCCGTACCTAAGAGAATTCCGAGCGAAACCGGAGAAGCAAATCGAAAATGGCCAAACCACAATTCAACAGGAAAAGGTAAATTGAATGCCATAAAGAGAAACTGCCAGAGAGAAAAGATAGCTCCGACAAAAAGGTTAAAAGTAATCCCTAGAAGAATAATTCTTTCAAACTTCAATTTTCCTTTCAGAAACTGAGGAAACAGGAGACCTAAAAAAATAAAAAGTGGCATTCCCAACAAAAAAGCCCATTCAACTGGATAACTTAAATTGAGATAGAGCGAAACAGAATGAAACATTAGAAGCCATAAAACGGCCAGACCGTCGAAACCTAAGGTGGATGGACTCGAAAGAATATTTCTTGTCCCAAGCTGAACAAGACTTCCGGATTGAGAAAGTAGTACTCCTACGAAGAAGCTAGAAAACAAGCGAATGACTAAATAGTCCATTCATCACTCCGCTTTAGTACATTATCTTGTAGAGATAATTTCTGAACAACCCATCCCGATGGCAACCAATCGAGATTATGCTCGACAACGATCAGAGTCTTACCATTATTTCTTAGCCTTTCTAGAAAATCAGCAAGGATCTTTTTTCGCTTGAGATCAAGAAACTGTGAAGGCTCATCCAAAAAATAATATGAGCAGTTTTTACAAAGAGCTAAGCATAGCTTGAGGGCCTGAGACTCTCCACCGGATAGGTGTGAAAGAAGTCGCTCTTCTTTTTGATCTAAGTTAAAGGCTGTCCAGAGAAAAAGAAAATCTGCCTGGTCAAAAGAGGCAAGTTGAGAATTTAAAAAAAAACTTTTAATCGAAATTAATTTCCGATCATAAAAGTATTCAGAACTAATCTGTTCAACCACTGAGCGCTCACCTGCAGGCACTTCTGAGTATAACCGACGCAAGAGAGTTGATTTTCCGATGCCATTTTCTCCAACAAGAACAATGACACTCCCTAAATTAAGGGAAACTTGTAGTTCACAACCACAATGCGGCAAAAAGAATGGATCACTCACTTTAAATATCTTCATAGTTCTTGGATGATCTTATACGGTATCGTAAAATGTGTTAATTTGTTTCATGGAGATTTTATGATTATTTACAGATTTTGGATTCTCACGATTTCGGCGTTACTGGTTTTTACAGGATGCTCCTCCAGGCTGGATTCGGACCGCTATCGTGAAGGTAACAACGCAGGTCAAAAAGTAGATTTAACTGTTGATCAAGAAAAGCAGTTAACTAAAGAAGCCCTCCCAGAGATGAGTAAGGATTACCCACAAGTCAAAAATCAAGCACTGCAGGACTATATTGAACGATTAGGCCAAAAAATCGTTCTGGCCAACCATCTCAACAATAGACCTTATTCCTATAACTTTACTGCCGTAGATTCTTCGCAAATTAATGCATTTGCCCTCCCCGCTGGCAGAGTTTTTATTACCGCTCCAATTATTGCTATGGCTGACACAGAAGCAGAAATAGCTGGAGTGCTGGGGCATGAAATTGGCCACGTTGTGGCCCGACATACGGCAGAGAGGATGTACGTTGCCAAGAAGGAACAAAGTAAGACGTGGCTATTTGGAGGAGTTGGAGCGGTTCTCGGTGGAACCGCAGGATATTTTTTGGGAAAATCTCTCTGTAAAGAAGGAGACACGGCCTGCAGAGCTAAATACGCGGTATACGGTGCAGGTGGAGGAGCTGTTGGTGGATTAATGGTCCAAAAATATGGCTTCATGAAAAACTCTCAAGAGGATGAGCTTGAATCAGATCGAGTCGGCTTCAGGTATGCAGTCAATACTGGTTATGACAAAAAATATGTTGGGGATTTTTATGCAAAGTTACTCAAAATGGAAAAAGAATCCAAAAATGGGCAGAACGCTTTAATGAGCACCTTTTCAGATGCTATGTCTTCTCATCCCCCATCAAATGCCAGGGTCAAACAGGCCAAAGAAATGCAAAGCCTAATTAAGGAAAATGGTTCGATTGGCTCCACCGACGAATTTGTCCGAATGAAAAAGATAGCGCAAGAAATTGTTGAGGCAAATAAAAGAAGTTCCTCGACCAGCCATTAAATATTTTGAAATAAATAAACCATGGCATCAATCTGACCGGCTCCTGGGATTAAAGCTCCAGGATAAGTCAGGTTGATTATATTATCTGTTTTCTTGAAATCTATTTCCATCGAACTTCCCGAATCTCTTACTCCTACCTCAAGAGCACCAGGAAGTAAGTTGTTCATTATACGGGCCGACCAATTCACGTAAGATAATTCAGAGGGATAACTTTTAATGAGTTTTTCCTGCAAAAGCCATTTAACAAACCCATCTTGAACCATGACGAGTTCTGGTCTTTTTTTATTTTTGATAGGTCCCAAAAAAAAGATGTAAGTTGAGTCATTTCGAACAAGACCCTTCAACTTCTCCATCTTCATTTTTAATTTTGAAGTGAGCCCTTCTACATCACATCCCACAAGAAATGGTTTCAGCTGTTTTTCAATACTAATTGCCGCATCCAAAGGAGCGAGACCTCTCGTTTTGATTTCGATTGATTTGATGCTTTTATAACGATTAAAGATTCGATTTAATTCTCTACTTTCATCGTAAAACAACACGCCTTCCGAAAAGCTTTGAATAGTTTCATGGGAGAGGAAAATTCCTCCAGGAAGAAATTTTCCGTTATAATCTTTTTGGGCCACGGGATGAAAAGAGGATATGCCTAGAAGCTTTTTATTTTTTAAGAGACCTAAATCTCGCAAAGCCAGAGTTACTGGTCCGGAAAGAGAATAAACTCCCTTGATCTCTTTGTTAAAATCACACGAAACAGAATTTGAAATATTAAAAAGAAGACTAACGAGAAGAGTTATCATCCATGACCTCATTGGCCTTACGGTCACAATATTCATTTTGTGCATGACCAGCATGACCTTTAACCCACATCCACTCAACTTGCATAAATTT
Organism: Bacteriovoracaceae bacterium; assembly: GCA_947448095.1. GTDB lineage: Bacteria > Bdellovibrionota > Bacteriovoracia > Bacteriovoracales > Bacteriovoracaceae > Peredibacter. The sequence continues at coordinate 5,959 of CANFNN010000147.1, forward strand.
CTCTCGAACTAAATCCAAGGCTTGCCATAAATCCAAATTTTCGGGTGCTTTGTTATCAGCTTTCTTCCATCCTCGGGACTTCCAACCCTTCACCCAAGATTTCATTCCATCTACAACGTATTTTGAGTCAGTGATAATTTTTACTTTCGTAAGAAGAGGGTCTCTACCCATCGCTGGCAAAACGATTAGCAGTTCATGCAACCCCTTTAATGGCCCCGAGAGTTCCATCTTATTATTGGTGGTATAGGCCTCATACTCTACTCCCTCGGCTATCACCTCACCATTGTGCTGTTGAATCACAAAAGCAAAAGCTCCTGGACCTGGATTGCCACGGCAGCCTCCATCGGAATAAACAGCAATAGTTTCAACCTCGTCCCCAATTTCAATAGGAGCAGGAAGTGTGCCTATTACTTTGATGGCGACAGTTTCAGGCAAATCTTCAATGGCATTTCGGATGGTTTCGAAAGCGTCTTTTAGTCCTTTAGGGTTACCTGTTTCAGTAACCAACCATTTTTCAATCGTGTTTAGAGATTTTAAGTGCTTTTTTTTCATTGAACGAGCCTTTTGACTACCTGCAAAACAGCGTTTCCCTTTGCCAATTTTGGAACAGCGAAGTATGTTTTGACGTCTGCAACCCAAACCAGGAAACAACTTTTGAGTCCTAGCTTTTCGATTAAAGTCTATAAGCAATACTTTAACTTTGCATCCTCACATTTCATGATTTTTGAAAATGGTGGACGTGAACCACTTCATGGACATAATTATCGCGTGCAAATTAAAGGTGAGGCCCCAGAGCTTGCAGGCGATATGGTTTTTGATTTTCTTGATATCAAACCAATCGTAAGAGAGGTCTGCGATTCGCTTGATCACAAGCTACTCATTCCTAAAGACAATAAGCTTCTGAAAATTTTTACTGAAAAAAAGAACTACGTCATAGAAACTCCAGATGAATCCGTTTTTTCAATCCCCATGACCGATACATTATTACTTCCGATTCTTAATACGAGTGCTGAGAGACTTGCTGTCTATATTTCTGAAGAGATTCGTAAAAAAGTTCTATCAAAATACAATTATTCATTTACTAGCCTAGAAGTGGAGGTTGAAGAAACACCCGGTCAGTCGGCTGTCTATCTTCATCGTGAGACATTATGATTTTTTCTGAATTAGAAAGTGGTGCCTCTCTCGAGGGTCACCCGATCAACGTCTTTAAAACCGATATCAAAGCTTCAAAATACCTTTATCTGATTGGCGGAGTTCATGGAGATGAAGTTGAAGGCGTTTACGTCTTACAGGAGCTATTTAACTGGCTCAAGAATGAACACTCTCTCAAAGATATGCCGATCGTAGTTGTCCCTATATTGAATGTTGACGGCTACCGATCTCAGTCCAGAGTTAATGCTCACTTAGTTGACCTGAACCGAAATCTTCCCACCAAAGACTGGACACCTGA
>CANFNN010000148.1 GCA_947448095.1 Bacteriovoracaceae bacterium
CCACCGGTTGGAACTCCATAACCGTTAACTTTAAAGACATTTATGATTTGTCTGAGATTCTTTCTAACTAATATTTGGTCATTCTCATCTAGTTTATCGCCATGAACGCTGATGAGTTGATTCACTTCTTGAGAAATTTCTTCAAGACTATTGGTCTGAGAGAATGTTGAGATTGATATTGATAGCATGAAAAGTATTGAGATCTGTTTTTTCATAAGTCCCCCGATTATGGCTAAGACAAGTACCATAATGAGTTCCAATAAAAAAGCCCCCAGATGGGGGCCCTCTTATTTTTGAGCTATTGCTTTGACTTTGTTGTAGGAGACCCTTTGGAGCACCAAACTCACTAGCATCATTGACATTGCCCCAGTTGCTACGATCATCAGTTCCATTTGATTTTCTCCTTTTGTTGATAGTCTTTTGCATCCATGCCTTCTTTACAGAGTTACCATCCTAGCAGCTCCGATCTTGTAATTACTAAAGCAGGAACCATGCCAACGTAATCACCCTATTTGAGGAGATATTTTTACCATTTTGGCCCCTCGAAGCCAGATTTCTGGCACCAGGTGGTCTCTAAAAGACCACGATTGGTTTAGACGAAACTAATTTTAAAGGGAATGAACGATTAAGGGATTTCACGAGCCTGGGCATCAAGCCAATCATTGAATAAAAGAAGCTCCTCATCGCTGAGAGCATCACGCTTGTTTGGTGGCATCTTTTTTTCAACGCTTAACTTATAAACTAATGATTGAGACGGATTTTTCAGATTTACAAACTTACTACGTAGTAACTTCGGGGTATCCTGCATATCTCCAAAACTTCCACGATTGATACCATTAGCATGACAGCGAAAGCATTTCTGATCCAATATTTTATGTACCTGGTCGTTTAGATTGGGCTGAGTCTCATCAAATTTTCTTTCAAATTCTTCTATGTTTTGAATGATCGGGTCAACCCATGCGAGAATACTCTCTTGGTCATTATCGTTAACTCTTCTAGACCGGTAGACAATTGTATAGGCTTTAAGGGGCATGCTACGGTCCATGACTTCATTTTTAATCGCTTTCAGTAATGAAATCTGAGAAGGACTGCCTTGTGCAAGAAGAGGAAATTTCTGAGAAAAATCCAGGGCCTTAATGCCATCTTGTTGGTGGTGGTAAACGGGATTTATTCGTGGGAGGATTCTGCCATAAACTGGTGTTTTGGTATTTTTATCATGACAGTCAAAACACTTTTTCACCATGACCGATTCAATGTTTTTGAAACTTTCAACAGCATCGGTAACGATTTTAGTCCATGCTTTATTTTTTTCAACTAAAAATAAGCGCTTCCTTTCAATCTCAGCTTCTCGCAAAACCCTTAACCTATCTTCTTCTTTAATTGGGTCTTGTTTAAATGCTCTCGTTTTAAAATTAAGAGTCCCTTTGCCTTGAAATGGATTTGAACAGGAAACCAAAATGAGTGTCAACAAAACGAGCAAGGCATTCATTTTTAGAGGTTACTGCTTCTCTCCCTTCAGAGTCCTTCAATTGTAAAATTAACAGGGTTGAAAGACCCATTAGGCACCCACCGCAACCTTACGGTAGGAAGCATACTGAAGTCCCAAGCTAACTAACAACATTGAAACTAAACCTACTGAAGCAATCATCATTTCCATATAAAGACCCTTTTCACGTTGACGGCTTCTTGCCATTTTCAGAGTCACCATCCTAGTAGCTCCGTTCCTTATAGGTCTATAAGCAGGAATCGTGCCAAGAAATTGAGGGATTATGGAGTGAGATTTATGCCAAACTGGCACCGAAAACAAAAAAAAAGGGCCACTTTGAGTGACCCTGAAAGAAACTATTTACTATTTTGGAGCCAAACTTTCTGATCACAATAATTAAGGTCTGAATCAAAGGTATAAGACATCATCTCATAACTTACAATTGATCCCTTTTTGACCTTATTAAAAACCATAAAACTTCCATTTCCCCCACCCACCCCGACATTAAACCGAATAAGATCTAATTCTGGACGAACCACACTAGAGAGAGATTCAACAGTGATATCATCAATGTAGTCTTTGAGAATGCTTACTTCAGAAGCGGAGTTGGAAATATCGTACATATCAAGCGTTTTTAGAACCAGAGTGATAACTTCCTTATCAAATTTTGCCAGGATTCCCTTAATTTCGGTATCAGACAGTTGGCTCGGATCAGTATATTTTTGAAGAACTTTTTTCGTTTTAAAATAAAACTTTTCATAATCTTCATGAGTTGAACATTTACCTACATAGCGAGAAGACCCATCGGGCATATCAATGTAGGCATCTTTATAGTTTTCTTTTTCGGCCATATTTTGCGCCAAGACTGAACCACTAAAAACCACAGAAAGGGCCAAAAGCATTTTAAACATACAAACTCCTTAATTGAATTGAACGGAATCTACGTCCAAAGCGACCCAAAAGGAATGGCTAAAAATTATATGGTCATGATCTATGAAAACAAGAAACCCCTCTTACGAGGGGTTTCTTGTTTTTGGGGGGGGGAACATTTTCAGATCAATCTTTTCGGCATGCTGGGAAGGCATACAGCTAAAAAGTGGTTCTTCCTTGAACCGGGTGGGGTCCCAACCTTGGACTCTCCATCGCTCTTTCATTCCTTGAGACTTCAATATTTTCGAATCTTTTTCGTTTCATCCTGAAACTAAAGTTTCTGCCATCCTAGCGGAAACTTCCGGACTCGAAATACATAAAGCAGGAAGCGTGCCAAGATCAACAAATTGAGTTTTTGGATACTTGGAAGAATTTTCCTCACCTAGTGGTGCCAAGGTGAACAAAAGCTTCTTATACTAGGGCCAAAGTAGATAGTGCCATAGAGAACCTGATGCCCCGACTCTGTTAGGCCAATCAAACTCTCAGTCTGTCAGGAAGTATCAGAAAATATATTTTCAAGACTACTTGTGAAGTCTTATGAACCATGAAAACATTTGAATAAGAGTGAATACAGAAAGTATTCATAAAAATCGCCAGGAGGGTGAACAGATGAATCCACATTACTACTTGATGAAAAGTAAAAAGATTCTCAGACTCGAATCAGATACGACATTTGAATCTCTTCCCCTCTCAATCCGTGAACATGCCTTCAGCCTAGATGAACAATTTAAAATGAACCAAGACCAAGCAAACTGGCGCGTGGTTGGTTTCAGAGACGAAATAATGGAAATGGATGAGTACACAGAGTGGCTCAAGACTCCTGAAGCCCTGATTGAAGAAGAATACGACTACGACTTAACTGCCAACTAATATAGGCGATTATAAGGACTCGGAATCCTATCCGGGTCCCTCTCTTTCATCCTAACTCATTGAACTTTCACTAACCCATAATTCTCGACTCAAATCGTGTGACAATGCCTTCCATCAAGGGGTCACAGCATGGGCGAAAAATTAAATCCACAAGAGTCTTCTCGGCAGGAAATCATAAAAAATTTCATGCCCACAATTCGCTACTGGGCCAAGCACTATCACCACCAATACCACCAAGTTCTAGATTTCGAAGACCTCGTTATGGTGGGAATCATCGGACTGATCGATGCCATGAATAAGTTTAAAGAAGAAAAGAAAAATCAATTCAAAACCTACGCAGAATTTAGGATACGTGGTGAGATCATTGATGAGCTGAGAAAGCAGGATTGGATGACACGCTCTGAGAGAACCAAACAAAAGAAATATACCCGGGCCAAAAGAAACCTGACTGAAGAGCTTGGTCGAAACCCTACTTCTGATGAGGTCACAAATGTGCTTCATTTCAAGTCTAACGACATGGTAAGGCTTGAGCAGTACGAATCTGGCGACACCATTAAACCCTACGTAGAAGGCGAAACAGTAGGCCAAGGTAGCCTCGTCTCAGTAGAGTTCGAAAACTATTCGCTCAAAAAAACACTTTCAGTAATCATGGATGAATTGCCAAAGACGATGCGCTTAATTGTGACCTTGAAATACTTTGAGGACCTGAATTTTCATGAAATCTCAAGTGTGGTGAATCTTTCAGAAGGAAGGATATGTCAGCTCCATGCTGAAGCCCTAGAGATGCTTAAAGAGCATCTGGAAGCCCAGAAGATCGATATCCTCGCGGCTTAAAAGAAATATTATTCAGGTTCTGAGGCAATCGCACGCTGGGCGCCAGCCTTGCTTTCTTTGGCCTTCATTTCTTGCCATTTCACCCTGGCAGCGATGTGGCGTTCGGGGAAATTTGTATCCGCAGGCCACCTTTGAAGAACTATGTACTTTAACTTATCGTGCTCCTTGTAAGACTTTTCCCAAAAATCTTTTTTACTTTCCATGTGGTCCAGTAACAAGGTCAGGTTTTCCGCATTCGGTTGACCAAATAGAAGATAGGAATGAAGTCGTTGAGGATTTTCTGCATCAATGAAAAAACTGGCAGGAATCTGGTTCAGTTTTTTAGTATTAATAGCACTATAAAGAGCCAGGAGATCTGAGTCACCTTGTATGCCAGGCTCAAGCTCCATAAAAAGATCTTTGTCTAGCGATGCGCTTACAGGCTGCCAAAAGAGATTCAGGTGAAGGCGATCCACACTCGACAAATTTTTATTTTCGAAATCATTTCTACCTACAAATGCCAGAAGAAAAAATAGGGACATGCAGGCAACATAACCAAGCCCAGAATAGCCAAAATAATGCTTCATCCCAGCTCTGGGAGGTGCTTGATGAAAAAGTGAGCGAGAGTAATAGAAGGCAGTTCCAATTAAAATGGGAACAATCATTCCATACATGATTACTTTGGCACTGATATGTAAAATGGCACAAAGAAAAAAGAGACAAGACCCAAATAGAACCATGAAGAACATACGAAAAATTTTTTTAAAAATAGAAATTTTCGAATCATAAAAGGCGTATTTGTCAATCGAGGCACGGTTTAAACTGTTGAGGTAGAAAAAAAGAAAGTACCCAACGATCAAAAACAACGTGTACTGGCTGAAAGAAAGATAAGGAAGCATCGTAACCAAACCACCAAATTGACCTGAGATCATCAAGCCAATCCACAAGGAAAATACGATAAACCAAAAAACAATTGTTAGGTGGGTATAAAAAGCTTTTTTAAGTTCTTTAAAGGGAATCGACATCTTGTGAAATTCTAAATTCGCCCTGAAGCTCTTTTCATTTGATCCCATGCCAACTGCCCAAAAAGGAAGAAAATAAACTGCGACAGAAAGATCACTCGGCCCAAGCAAAACTACAAGTAGGTAATCAAGTAGCAAGCTTAGACCAAGCCACTTCGTAAATGCTTTAACAGTTGGAACTGTATATAATTTAAGCCACCATTTCATCAGCTACCTGCTCCTGTTTCAATTGAAAGTGCAAGATCAGAATATCTTCGAGCTTTGGGGGGTGATCGATGACAAATTTTTGAATAATCGTATCCTCGTCCATCACTTCTCGCGGAATGAGAAAGAGATCCTTTCCATCATAGTCTTTGCGAATTTTTGCAGCTTTAGGATGCTGAAAAATGGAATGGTCTTCTGTTTTTTTAAGCATGATAAATTTCTTCTGCAGATCTTTTACCGATTCATTCACCATCAATTTCGTTTCCTGAAGAAGTACCAAGTGATCAGTGTAATCGTTAAGTTCTGAGAGAATATTTGTGGTGATGAGAACAGTTCCGCCCTCCTCGACATAGTTTTTAAGCTTGTCCAGAAAATACCGCTGGCCCTCAATATCAATGACTGCGGTTACTTCATCTAAAAAAAGAATTTTTGGTCTTGAGGCCAGAGCGAGCATTAAAAGGAACTGCATCTTCTGCCCGCGGGAAAGGTCTTTGAAGTTTGTTTTGAGAGAGATTTTTCGATCTTTCAAAATCTGATTAAAAATGGAATTCTTAAAACGGGGAAAAACTTCTTTATAAATCTTTACCATCTCCAGAAGATTCTGAGAGAACCCAAGCTGATAATTTTCGTGTATAAAAAAAGTGTCTGGTCTGTGAGAGAAATCAAAACTATACGGATCCTCGCCTAGGATATGAACGCTTCCTGATTCGGGTTTCTCTTCTCCGGCCAAAAGCCGCAAGGTCGTCGACTTCCCGGCACCATTACACCCAATGAGTGTAATGAACTTGCCCTCATCCAGAGAAAAACTAACTTTTTCTAGGACTTTTTTTTTGCCATAACTTTTGAATACGTTAGAGACTTCAATGATTTTTCCCATGAGGACTTTTCGGGATATCAAAAAACGATCTTGAGTTCTTTTAACGGGAAAAGGACTTGAACTAAAATGGTCCAGTAATGCTCTTCATTTTGCTGGCATAACTTCTGATAAAGAGAAATTTCCGGTGCGGCTATTCAAAGTCGCCTGCACCCATTTTCTGAAAAACTTCATCATGTGTTCTTCACAGGCCTTGCTTTCAAGAATACCTAGCGCATAGGCCACAGCTTCATAGGTCGAAACCCATTCTGGTTGCGGGGCCTTACGCAGCTTATACTCACCCACCATTCCGGCCGGCAATTTGACAGTCGGAATAGAGTCAAATTTCTCTTCGCGCTTTTTCACTCTTTTTGCCTGAGTCCAGCTGCCGTCAGGAACAATAAGATGATAAGGACAAGGATTTTGGGTTACAAAATCTGCATTTAATTCAACTGAGTTTTCATCAGGAAATAAAAATAGCGGACGACCAGGTCTTGCAAGAATAGGATCGGCATCAAAGGTATCATTCATTCTTCCACGGATAAAAATCTCAGCTCGATCGGGAAGATTTTTTTCTACAAATTGTGCGGTATTTGAAGTGAGCTTTAATTCACTGACATGAACAATGAGCGAGACATTGGTCTGGATCTGAAAGGTCGAGAGTTCAGCGCAAACACAAAAATAGTTATTAATCCTGCAGTTGGTGCACCGATTAGCGTGGCCCGCTCTTCTTTGACTCATTGCTTGAGCCCAAGAAAAACAATATTGGTCAGATTATTAGTGTCTAGGTTTTGCAAAGGCTTTCTCCACGTGAAACTATCCAAATCCTAATCAATCCCCTAAGCTTTAACAAGCAAGGAGTTGCCCATGAAGAAGAGCATTTATGAATATTCGGTGAAAGATATTAATGGCCAGGACATTGTCCTTAACCAATATAAGGGCAAAGTCCTTTTAATAGTGAATGTCGCCTCAAAATGTGGTTTTACCCCGCAATACAAGGGCCTGGAAGAAATTTTCGAAGAATATAAGGGCGAAGTTGTGGTGCTGGGTTTTCCTTGTAACCAGTTTGGCCAACAAGAACCAGGAGATGCTGAAGAGATAAAGAATTTTTGCAGCCTCAGCTATGACGTGAAATTTCCATTGTTTCAAAAAATCGATGTCAATGGGCCTGATACTCACCCCCTCTATGAATTCTTAAAAGAAGCAAAAC
>CANFNN010000149.1 GCA_947448095.1 Bacteriovoracaceae bacterium
CCAGGGTATGTCACTCTTGGAGCAGTGATTTGTTCACCGGCCTTAATGGGAACGGCAGCAATTGTATTATATAATTCTTCCACACTTTTAAAATGGCCAGGCATCTGAAATGATTTTGGGATGTTTTTTAACTGCACTTTACGGTCATCAATAATTTCAAGTTCTTTAATATCTTCTTTTGCCACAACAACTGGAGTTGAATCTCCATACTCACTTATCAACTCAGTTTCACGACTTGAGATATAAGATAAAACCATCATCACTGCTAATGCAGCGAGAATAAGACTGGTGGTAAATGCCTTGGTATTCATAGTTCTTCCTAAACTTTGAATGAAGTTTCGATAACTTAATCATAACAGAAATTTGAATGCTGAGAGTAAAAAGGAGAATTTACCTATTGAGTAATAAGGCAGCTTGCCCGATCAATCAAGCCGGCGAAATCCCCACCAGAAAAGTCTGGTACTGGTTGGACATAAGTATCGTGCCTTTCATAGGTGGCCCCACAAACTCCATAAACTGTTTGAACACGAATGAACTGCGATGTGGCCTTAGTGTATTTGGTTTCACACTTATCATCTTTATTCGAAGCGAGAGGAACCGTCAGCCGGTAACAGGGAGCAACTGGTTGACCACTTTCATCAGACCCTGACTCCAAGTAGTCTGCCCATCCAATGAAATACATTCCGAAATGTGACCAGTTCGTATAAGGAGAAGTTGGCTTGGGAATAGTTGAGTTATTTTGAACCTTATAATAAAAATAGGCCCGGGTCACTTTTTGCTGATTAATAGAGGCATTGATAGCGTTAGCAAAGCCCGCGATCATGGAATAGAACATGAACATTAGCGGAAGAAAAATAATAAGCTCAATGAGGGCTTGGCCATTTTGATTATTTTTTCTCATTAGCAGCCATCATCATATAATGTGATGTCCATCTGAGCAGAACATTGATCTGTATCGGTAATGGCCTTACAAACTCGGCTGGCACAAACTCCGCGGGTTGGCTCACGGCCCAAATAAGACTCTGATATTAACTCAAGCCGACTTTGCCCAACGATTTGACCAACAACATCCATTTTTCTAGAAAATTTGGCGTAGGTACCAATCATCAGATATTCCCCAGCCGAAACGTTTAGCGCATCTTTAAATTCTAGATTTGTTTTAATTCCGAATACATCTAATTTAAAAGCATTAAAAGCAGCTGTTGCTTTATTGTAGGCCTGATCCCTTGGGCCCGGCCCCCATGCAGAAGTTTGATTTGAATCTTGAGTCATAAAAACTCGACTGGCCATAAAAGTAGCGTAATGGGTGACATATCCAGAGGCATAATTAAGTGAAGTATTAAAAACCATCAGAATTAAACTGACAGCGAAAATAAAACTAAAAATAAATTCGATCGTTGATTGACCGCTTTGATTATTCTTCATTGGTAAGGATCACTTGCACCAAAAAAGTGCGACTTTCCTTTGGCTTCATTATAGTAAGAAGCATGTTGTTCTGCCGAGGCTTTAGGTTCATTTAGCTCTGTGGCTCTTCCAGTCATTGAAGCATGACGGTATCCCCACTCTGAATCAAGTTTGTAGAGTCGACCGAGCTCACCTTGAGTTCCAAAAAATCTTTGGAAGGTAGCACTTCGATAAAAGGTCACAATCAAAGACATCGCCACCGCCAATAGCAGGATATATTCGACAACCGTTTGGCCTTGCTGATTTTTTACAACCACTGCTCAACTCCCAACAATATCCAAGCGATTAAAACAACTGGCGCAAAACTAAAACTTGATTTGATGCTTTTTCTCAGTCCCTGCCAATAGGAGCTTAAAGCATATGCTTTAATTGTTTTAAAGTCCTTGGCAATCTTAAAGAGCAAGAAGACAAACCCGACTATCAAAGTCGTATAAAGAACTTTCTCAAACATTAAAGCGTGTTGCTCGAGGGGAATCAGCAGAAAGAGCGTAGCTAAAAATTTACTGTCACCCGCTCCCATGACACCAAAGACGAAAAGGACAAATCCTCCAATGATCCACCCGATAGGAAAAATCAAAGTCGCCCAATCCCAGTAATAGACTTCAGGGTAAAGGACATGAAAAGCAACACTCAAAACGAAATTGAGAAATAGCCATAAATTTGAAATTTTTTTGATTTTAATATCTATCCAGGAGACGACTGCTAATTCGATCAGAATGGTAATATAGATCCAGCCAATCATGGGCCTTGGTACCCATTTACATACCCTGCAAAAAAACAGTCCTGAGCACAAACACCAACCGTGACATTACTGGAAAGTACATGCCCCACATTCCCCATGGAATCGCGAAAAAAACCAGTAAATAGACTAGTGATCTTGACACCAAGAAATAAAATGAAAGCGAGGATAAAAATATACTCAACGGTCGCCTGACCACGACTAGATGGCTTCATCCAAAGATGTTAACACGAACTATAAAGTAGGCAAGAGATTGAAGCCTCTTGCCTATTTATACTACTTTAATAGATCGCTTTGGATATTTTTAGAAACACCACCCATCACGTCACCAAGAATACCGCCCGTACCATCATCACCCATGAGTTGTTTGGTAATAGCGCCCTTGAACTTGATAACGATCGCTGCGGCCACGGCCACGAGTAGAATATACTCTGTAGAAGTCTGCCCGCTCTCATCTTTTAAGTAAGCAATAAATTTTTGCTTCATAAACTCCCCTTTAAAGGTACCTAAGTCTTATCGTCCGCTTGCTAGAAAAACTTTAGCGCCCCTTAACTTATTTGCTTAATTATAACACGCCACGCAAAATACCCATCTTTTTTCCCCTTGCGTTTACAACTCTCCGAATTCACTCGACTCAAAAATTCTCGAGGTGCCAACTTTTGTTGAAACTTGCCTATAACCACCAAATGGAAAATGCGATATAATTGTTATGGGTCCGGGGTGTAAGTCATAAAGTTTCGCCCCTACGATTTTTTATTCGGGAGCGGTCCCTGGTCACGGTGTGCAAGCTTGCCTGGCTTAGTATTAAGCCAGAATGTGAGAAGCCTAAAGTGATTACTAATTGCGCCCACCTAGTTATCTAGGGGGACGAAACCGTTTTAAGCCTTCATCCCGGACCTCTTTTCCAATCAGTCCTCATTCTGCGCCGGAATAAAAATCCTTGACGTTGTAAGTCCAAACCCAAACAATTAAAGTATGGAATTCATTAACGTAAATGATTATCAAAATGTTTCTTGGATTGAATCTTTGGCACTTGAAGAAGTGAACATGGAGGAGTCGGGAATCATTCGTTTCAATGATCATCTCAATACTCAAGCTCTCCTTGAGGAATCATCTTTAAATTTTGTTAACAAACTCAAAGATCGCTTTGAATTCTATGTTTCTCTCTTTAATCAACACCGTAGTAGCCGGGAAAATACTCGCGCGATTAAAGTGTTCCGAATTTCAAATACCGTAAATGATTTTATTTTGTTTCGAAATTCTCTCAAATTAATTATCGCGAGAAGATCCCCTGACGTGATCAGTATTGGTTTTCTTTCTAATAATGGTGGGTTGTTTGCAGCTCGCCTTGCCAATGAAAATCAATCAGTTCACTCGATTCATGAAATTAAAGCTCACGTAGGTCCTTTCAATAATATTACCTGGAGATTCCAAGGTGAGCCGGTTGAAATCGAACCTATGGTGAAATACTACCTCACTGAGTTTATCAAAAACTCCTCACGCTAAATTATTTCCAGATAAGCGCTTCAAAGTCCCTCTCATCGATTCCTCAATCGTAGGCATAGTAAGCTGTGAAAAATCCTCAATATTGAATGTATCCATCCGGTAATAATAGGGACCAGGAGAAGCTTTGTTAGCATCGGCCGGAAATGAGCCAGTTGTCCGTTGTATCAGGTTCTCATCTTTTTTAAATGTCCTGGCCAAAAGACGAGCAAATTCATAACGAGTTAAATAATCTTTTGATGAAATCTGAAATAGTCGGTTAGAAACATTGGCACTGAGGAGCGATTTTAATATTTGCCCTAAAATAGTGACGTCTAAAAAACCCGTCACCACAGTATCATCGGCCAATAATGGCTGGCCTTTAGCAAGTGAATCCTGAACGACTTCAAACCAATTGGGATGCTTTGGAGCATAGCCCCTTCCATAGAGCGGGGAACAGCGAAGGATGAGATAATTCAGGCATGAGCGCTGAATAAAAAACTCGGTAGTCGACAGACTGTTCCCATACACGTTGTTGGGAAAAGGAATGTCCCCTTCTTTATACAAAAGATCTTCTCCTCCTAAGACATAAGACGAAGAAAAATAAATAAATCGTGAATTGTTTCTTTCTGAAGCGCTACAGACGTTGACTGCCCCTGCAGAATTAAGCGCATCAGAGAGCTGAGAGTTCAATTTACATTCAGTCAGTGAACTCAGGCCAACAGCATAGATCGTAAAGTCCGGCTTAATTAATCCAATTAAACTTGCAACATATTCTTTTTTTAAAACATCACAAGGAAATGAAGTAACTCCAGGGATCTCAACCGGGGATTTAAAATAGGTTCCAACAATTCTGAATTCATCTTGAAGAATAGAGACCAGATTTGATCCAACAAATGATGAGATACCAAAAATGAGGACAGTTTTCTTCATGGGGAGATTTTAACACAGAAAAGAAAAATAAAAAACCTTCCCCCATTCGGGGGAAGGTAAGTGGGTGTGAATTAGCCAATCAACTTAAGGGCAGCGTTGGCATTTTGATTTGCCTGAGCTAGAACTGAAACACCTGCCTGGGTTAGAATGTTATTCTTCGCCAGTTCTGCTGTTTCGGCCGCAACATCGACATCTCGAATGCGGGAGTTGGCAGCACTAAAGTTCTCTTCAGAGACAGCAATTGTATTGCTGGCCGATTGAAGACGATTCTGAAGTGCCCCGAGGTTGGCACGGACTCCGTTGATCCGTACCAAAGCGTTATCAAGCTTAGAGAGTGATAACTGTGCGCCTTCCTTGTTACTAATGGTCTCACCGCTGAGTCCAATAGATTCAAGAGATGAATCAGTATCGGTTGAGTCGTATTTAATCCTGTCTTGTGTAGGATCATTGTGGATCCCGACTTGGATTTCGACCAACCCGCCTGTTCCATCAAGAAGCTTTCTTCCATTGAACTCCGAACCTTTTGAGATTCGTTGAATCTCATCTTTGAGATTCTGAAATTCAATGTCTGAAAAACCCCTTTCAGTTTCGCCGACAGTATCAGAGGCTGCTTGCACAGCAAGTTCTCTAAGGCGAATGATGAGACTGGATACTTCGTTGAGGCCACCTTCAGCTGTTTGTATAAGCGATATACCATCATCTGAGTTCCTCTTGGCTTGTCTGAGGCCTCGGATATGAGCTTTCAGTTTTTCACTGATTGCCAATCCTGCAGCATCATCAGACGCGCGAGTTATCCGTTCACCGGTAGACAGCTTTCTAAAGTTGCTGTCCAAGTTATTCTTAGTTACACCTAGGGCCCGTTGAGCAGCTATGCTCGAAACGTTCGTATTTATTCTCATTCCCATTTTTTAATCTCCTGTTAGCATTGTGAACCTCCATGTTCTGTTAGGGGGACATCTTGTCGCCCTTGGTTGTTTTGTGTTTTATAATTAAAACACCACTCTTAAATCAACTCGCTAGTACACCCACTACAAGTTTTGCAGGATTCATTTTACATCAAGAGACTCTTAAGGCCTGGGCCTCAGGGGTATTACCCCTGAGAAGCGGCGTTAATAAGAGTAAGAGCATTCGTCGTAGACTGGTTCGCTTGAGCCAGTACCGATGTACCTGCTTGCATCAAGATATTCGTTCTAGTCAATTCAGAAGTTGCAGAAGCAATATCAGTGTCACGAATACGTGAGTTAGCTGCTGATAAGTTTTCGTTTGAGATCTGAATGTTGTTAATCGTCGACTGTAGTCTGTTCTGAAGAGCACCGAAGTCAGCTCTGATTCCAGAAACGTTCTGAATCGCTTGGTCAATCGCAGCTAGTGAGTTCTGAGCCGAGATCTTATCAGAAACAGAAGCTAAGTTAAGGCCTAGGGCCGCAACGTTTACATCTGCTGACGAAGCATCAAAGGTCAAACGATCTGATAAAGGGTCATTTCGTGTACCAATCTGAATATCGAACACTGAACCTGTACCGTTAAGAAGTGGAACTCGGTTAAATTCTGTCGAGTTCGCAATACGATCAACTTCTGAAGTTAACTGTTCAAATTCAACGTTAAGGAATTTTCTTTCTGTGGGGCCGATAGTATCAGAAGCTGCTTGCACTGCTAGTTCCCGAAGACGAATCATTATGTTTCCGACTTCTGCTAAGGCACCTTCAGCGATTTGCACCAAAGACACACCGTCTTGAGCATTTCTTTCTGCCTGACCTAAACCACGAATTTGTGCTTTCAAGTTTTCTGAGATCGCGAGTCCCGCAGCATCATCGCCTGCACGGTTAATTCTCTGACCTGATGACAACTGTTCCAAAACTTTGTTCTGAGCCAGTTTAGTAGTACCTAAGTTTCTCTGCGCGTTTAGCGATGAAACGTTAGTGTTAATCCTCAAACCCATAAATCCTCCTTGATCGGGTTCACTCTTTCTCAATCCATGAGAGGGAGTGATGAAAACCATAATTGGCTCTCATGCATAACATTTCGACAGATTGCAAAAGGACTTTAGTTTTTTTGTATAAATGTTTTACACTTCAAAAACACCCCCTCCAACCCCTTGTTTTTAATGATCTTTTCAAGGTATTGGAAAATTTTGCCGAGGCAAAAAGAATTAAGGCCGGCATAATGAGATATGAAAATAACCACGCTAAAAGCCGCTCCTCACCTTAAAAACGCCACTATTGACCTCATTGAAAGGTCTTTTGAGTATAAAAAGCCCAATCATTTTGAAATCGACTTCGCTCCACTCATGAATGAGAGCAATTTTCATAACTGTTTCATCATGATTGATGAAAATGAAAATGTGATTGCACACATTGGAGTTTGTGAGCGAAATATCTTAGGTATCGCAGTTGCAATGTTAGGTGGAATTGCAGTTGATGAATCACATCGTGGACAAGGACATTTTAAAGAACTCATTCAAGACGTTATGGCCGAAAAAAGAAGTGATGTGGCTTTTTTTATTCTCTGGAGTGACCAGGAAGATTTATATAAAAAATATGGATTTCACCTCTGTGGAACGCAAATAGAGATTCTGAACAATGAAAAGAGTGAGGAATTCAAAAAAACTAAACTAGAGGCGGCCAATTTAAAACAAATACAAAACCTCTATCAAAAATCGTTTTCTCATCTATACACAACGATCGAGCGCACTGAACTTGACTGGCAGCAACTACTCAAAATCTCCTCGACAGATCTTTATATAAAAGAAAGTGCAG
>CANFNN010000150.1 GCA_947448095.1 Bacteriovoracaceae bacterium
AAAACTCAATCCAGAACTAAGAAGAAACAGCACTCCGAGACATTTTGCTGGTCCTTACATGCTTCGTATACCTAAGTCAAAATACTCATATAACCTAGATGAATTGGCACCGGCACAGACAGTGGCAAGTGTTAATGTTCCTAAGTTCTCTCGACCAGAGTCTCGTAAGGAACTTAATCGCAGAACTGCCGACTCTTCAAATCGTCCAGAATTTCACCGTGTAAAACGCGGCGAAACATTGATGTCTATTTCAAGAAAATACGAAATTTCTCCAAGACAATTGGCCTCAGTAAATAACTTCAAGTCTTGGAAAACTAAAGTCACTGTTGGACAAAAAATTAATCTCGAAGTAAACGAAGATCAATTCGTGTCAACACGTTTGGCCTCAACTCCAAAAGTAAAAACAACGAATCGTCCAATAGTCTATAAAGTCACTAAAGGTGATAGTTTAACTGAGATTGCTGGACTCTTTAATTCGCCAATGTCGAAAATTAAAAGAGTGAACAACCTTAAGCGTGGAAAAATTGTGGTTGGACAGAAAATTGTTTTACCAGGAACACAAAAGGCCATCTATACAGTTAGGGCCGGCGATCATCTGACAAAAGTTGCCAAATCATTTAATCTTCCTCTCTCAACATTAATGAAAATCAATGCAATGAAGAAAAGAACGATTTATGCCGGACAAAAACTTATTGTGAATATGGATTAAACTTAGGAATAGCAATCTGAAAACTTGCCTTAAGTGGCAAATGATCTGAGAGGGCCGAAGGTAAAACTTCGGCCTTTATCATTTTAAGACCCTTATCATAAAACATATAATCCAATCGTCGGTCTGGTTTAGAGGATGGAAATGTAAAATATCTCATCTCATCCAGAGCATAGATAGTATCAGGTATAACTTCCAACAATTCAGATTTCAGCATCTCTTCATAACTGCTGTCGTTTTCGTAATCGTCATCATAATTCTTAAACTTTCTCTTCTTCTGTGCACTTGGTGGAACCATATTAAAATCACCGCTAATGATGTTAATTTTGTGCTCTTTAATTCTGGATACTAATAGACTTATTTGAGACTTACGATCATCTTTATCAAAAGCTTCAAGGTGAAGATTTACAATTTTAATTTTTCTCTCACCGAGATCAATTTGAACTTCCTGCATGTAGCGGTGTAGATAAAAAATGTTATACCACCAGGGCTGCGAAAGTGGTTTTTGAAAAAGTTGAACTTCATTGGCGATGATAGGGAATTTACTTAGAATTGCCCCGCCAGACTTCAAATGCCCAAAATTACGTGACAAAGGCCAATAAGGAAAAGGTATGTAATTGGCATCCCAACTAACAGCTTCTGCAACATAGGGATAACCAGCTTTAGTAGCTAAATACTGGGCCTGATTGATGTTGAAGCTACGGTGCGCATCAAAATCGATTTCCTGCAGACAAATAATATCGGGCTCAGAATTTTTAATCTCACTAATTAAAGTATTCATTTTATCTTCATAAAATTTTCGACTTTGCTGAATATATCCTGGTCCTTCAGAGCCCTCACCAAAAAGAAATCCCAGATTCCAAGTTTGAATTTTTATGACAGTTGGGAATTCTTCAACGTTGATCATCCCCTCTGGTTCTAAGTGAATGATTTCAGGTTTTATCAAACGTGCATTGAGACTCCACGGATAGCCACACCAACCAAGTAAGAAAATAGCTCCCACAAATAGTAAACCCAGTGCTAACAGGACCATTTTCATATTTCTTTACCTTTAATAAATAATCTTTTTAATGAACCGGGAAAAGTCACACCCAAAAATGGACTATGAAGAACTTTGGTTCTTAGTTTGTCGACCGTTACAGTTTCAGGATGATTTGGCCTGAGAATTGTGAAGTTCGCCAAAAAACCGGGTTTTAGGAAACCAACTCCAAGCCCAAGGTTCGTTTTATTCTGATCCAAAAGATTCCAAGATGCTAGAAATTGATTGTGAAAATCTCCTGGATTTTCAGCACATACTTTTGCCATCAGTTCAGGAGGAAATCCCTCATTAAGTAGCCATGTGACAAATCCTGCATAGGTATCAAGACCCGTAAGACCTGAAGTTCCCTTCTCTTTTTCTTCTTTCGTATGAGGAGCATGATCGGTAGCCAAATATTGAATTTCGCCATTTCGAAGGGCGGATTTAAGCGCTTCTCGGTCATGGTGATGGCGAATAGGAGGATTCATTTGAAAAGACTTTAAACGAGAGTCTTCAAGGTGCTCGAGATCAAAATAAAGATGCTGGGGAGTGACCTCAATTGAAACATTTACTCCGCGAAGTCGCGCCTCACGAATTAATTTGAGACCCTCATGGGATGAATAATGACAAAGCTTTCCGATGAGCCCGTATTTTTCAATCAACATAAGAGCATCACGAGTGGCAACCGTCTCCGCTTCTACAGGACGACGTTCATGATGAGTTGCTGCCAATGAATGAGCTTCGAGGACTTCCGGATCTTCGCAGTGAAAACTCACATGCTGACCTCGGTAATGAGACAAAGTCTCGTCGAGAGTTTTCAAATCTTTAAAATAGAGCTCACCGATTGAAGGACCCATATAAACTTTGTAAGGAACCTTATAGCTGAGGGGTCTTGTGTTGGGTCCAATCCCTGCATAAAGCCAAAGACATCGATGTGCCTTCTGGGCCAGGTTAAATTTGCTCTCATAAGATGCATTATCGATAGGTGGAACAGGGTTATTGGGCATATCGCCGGCATGGGTGAGTCCCCCATTTTTCATCGCTTCTAAAGCTGATAAAAAGTCTTCTTTATAAGAATTTTTGCCGGACACATCTTCACGAGCATGGATATGCACATCCCCCATTCCAGCAAATAACAGACAGCCATCGTCGAAATAAAAATCCACTTCAGCTCTAGGTACTTTAAGGTCACCTACTTCTCTGATGAGGCCAGAGACTTCATCAAAGCGAATTTGCTTTCTTGCGACCTCAATCGAAGTGGCACAAATCGCTTCAAGAACTTTCACGCTTTTCCTCTTACGACGGTCGTGGGTGACCCCTGGGCCATGGGCATAGTAATCATTTCATCAATAACCACATGCCTCGGCTGATCCAGCATGAACTGCATCATGCGCGCGATATCTTCTCCGCGCAAAGGATCTAGACCCTCATAAACTTTATCTGCCATGGCCTGGTCACCATTAAATCGCGTTAGGCTAAAATCAGTTTCAACCATTCCCGGAGAAATTTGCATCACTCGAATATTTCGTCCGGCCGTTTCTTCTCGCAGAACGCGGGTAAAAGCATGAACAGCGTGTTTAGTGGCGCAATAAACGGCTCCACCAGGATAAGTAAGAAAGCCCGCAATTGAGCATAAATTGATAATATCTCCGCCACCATTTTTTAACATCCAAGGAACAACCATGTGGGCCATTTTGAAATTCGCCGTCACATTAGTCGAAATCATCTGTTCCCAATCAGTGAATGTCGAGGCCTCAATTTTATCGCGCCCAACAGCAAGGCCTGCGTTATTGATAAGGATATCGATCCTCTGGTTAGAAATGGTTGAAATTCTGCTTGTAAGCTCAGGATCATTTACATCAGAATCAATGAGATGAATAACTTTATGGGGATGAGTTTTAAGAATCTCGTCTTTCAGTTCCTGGAGTCGATCCAGTCTTCTTGCAACCAAAATAAGTGTGAGATTTTTAGGTGCTAAAGACCACGCCATGGCACGGCCAATTCCTGCAGAAGCACCAGTAATAAGAGCAATTTTAGGAATAAATGGGTCCATAGTGAAATCTCCTAGGATTATTTTAGTGGGGCGTGAGTCATTTCGTCATCAAACATTTATTGAGCAAATTTAAGGATAACTAACAGAAAGAAACAACGCCTGATTAAACTTTTGATAACGATCAATGTGGCCGGAATTCACTAGAAAGATGGTCAGAAGCTTATCATTACCTGTTAAATCGAAAAGGTAAAAGTTCTTCTTGTTCAGATGTAGCTTAAGCGCCTCATCCGTACAATTCTGAGAGGGAAGCCCGAAATAATAGTCCTGTTGGAAGGTATTGGCACATACGACTAAGGCCCTAGGTGGTAAAAGCTGAAGATAGGATTTAAAATTCGCCACATTTTGATCATCCCAGGAGTAAGACCTCCAAGGCTGTAAGACAAAGAGATTATAGGCAATGAGAATTCCCGCTAGCAATACCCCTCTGCGAAGATTACCAGCAATATCCCCTTCCTGTACCCAATCCAAGAGTGAATAAAGAAAAAAGGGAATAAGGTAGAGAAAATAGCGAGCGATTCTGATATTCGAAAAGAAATAAGAAAAAAGTTCAACGAAAATAATCGACAGGAGAGTCAGTTGAACAAACTTGAGAAGCGACTCATTTTTTTGAATAAAAGGAATAAAACCTTTGCGTACCATAAATAAACAAACCACGAGCAAAAGCATGAAATAGGACCAAAACAAAGGCAAAGGAAAGACTGTGGTTAAAGGAAAAGAATCTCCCGCAAAGAGAAGCCCTAAAGATCTTTGAAACGCAAAAGTATCAAAGGAAATCCAGCTAATGTTACTGAAGACTTTTTCTCTGCCATACAGAAAGAATCTCATCCCATAGTAAACACCAACAGGAATAGAAGTCCCCAGAGAAATAAAGAGTTGCCTTTTGCCAGACTGTTTTTTGAAGAAGTCATAAAAGGCCAAATACCAAACCGGAATCAATCCAAAAGGATGAACTAATTGAAAAAAGCTGCAAAAGATTAACAAGAGTCGTCGTGAAAAATGTGAGCGCTGATCCCAAAGAATCAGTAAAAGAAACGTAAGCTCAGCGTAAAGAGAATAGTGTCTCGCCTGGCGAGCATAACTAATATCCGTTGGCCAAAGCCACCATAAGATTAAAAAAACAAAGGCGATAGCTACGCTGCGCCTCTTCCACAAGAGTCCTGCGCATAAAGAAGTCATGAGAAAACTTAAGAAGATGGACAAGTAACGTAAGGAAACGATGCTTTTAGGAAAGATACTGATCCAAATCGAGCCTATGTAATAATAAAGGGGTGAATGAGATTCATGGAGAAAGATTCGGTCTAAGTGCTGAGCATAATATAAACTAGCAACTTCGTCTCCCCAAGCACTAACACCTGAAATGTTGAGCACTCTAAAAAGGATTCCAAGAAACAAAACAGAAAAAACAAGGACCACTCCAATAAAGGAGTAGTCCTTGAAAATTTTACGCATTCAACTTTCTAAGAACGTAATGAAGGATTCCTGAGTTTTTGTAATACTCAAGTTCATTGGCGGTATCGATACGTGACTGAAGTTTTACTTTTGTCACTTCGCCATTTTTACGTTTGATTTCGGCTTCAAGAACGGCTTTTGGCTTCATGTCTGTTAAACCATGAATAGTCACTTCTTCAGAGCCATCTAGGTTAAGAGTTTTGCGAGTTTGAGCATCAGTGAAGACACAAGGAATAACACCCATACCAATTAGGTTTGAACGGTGAATACGCTCAAAGCTCTCAGCAATCACCGCCTTGATCCCTAAAAGACGTGTCCCTTTAGCTGCCCAGTCTCGTGATGAGCCTGTCCCATATTCTTTTCCAGCAAAAACCACTAAGGCCTTACCAGAAGCTTGGTATTTCATTGAAGCATCATGAATTGTCATTTCTTCTTTTGAAGGGACGTAAGTAGTGACACCTCCCTCTTTACCAGAAAGAACCATTTCATTTTTTAAACGAATATTGGCAAAAGTTCCACGAGTCATAACTTCATCATGACCTCGACGAGCGCCGTATTGGTTAAAATCCGCTGGCTTCACTCCACGAGAAACTAAGTATGCACCAGCTGGAGTTTCTGGCTTAAATGATCCGGCAGGAGAAATATGATCGGTAGTAATTGAGTCACCGAAAAGACCAAGAACATTGGCACTAACAATATCTTTTACGGCCTCAGGATCTTTTTTCATTCCTTTAAAATAGGGAGGATTATTGATGTATGTCGAGTTAGCATCCCAAGCAAAAGTTTCGCCCTCTTTAACAGGAACTTTTTGCCAATCAGCATCACCGAGAAAAACATCCGAGTAACGAGACTTATACATTGCAGGTGTAATGGATTTTGCCATCACGTCTTGAATTTCTTGAGACGATGGCCAGATATCTTTTAAGTAAACATCATTACCTTTAGAATCTTTGCCAATGGAATCTTTCGAAAGATCAATTTTAACATTTCCTGCAATCGCATAGGCCACAACGAGTGGAGGTGAAGCCAAATAATTTGCTTTAGTATCAGGAGAAACGCGACCTTCAAAATTTCTATTCCCAGATAGAACAGCTGCAACAGCTAGGCCACCATCTTTAATTGTTTTAGAGAATTCAGTGTTAATTGGGCCCGAATTTCCGATACAAGTCGTACAACCGTATCCAACAAGGTTAAATCCAATTTTATCTAATTCACTTTGAAGACCAGCGGCCTCAAGATAATCCGTAACCACTTTAGAGCCTGGAGCGAGGGAAGTTTTCACCCAAGGTTTTACCTTAAGCCCAAGAGCATTGGCCTTCTTCGCTACTAGTCCGGCACCAATAAGAACTGATGGGTTCGAAGTATTAGTACAAGAAGTAATCGCCGCAATCATCACATCACCATGAGTGAGTGAAAAATCAGCATGATCAACTTTTTGTTTTTTATTTACGTCATCCGCACTGACTTTGAATCCAGCTTCTGAAGTTAAATCCTTCATAAATCCAGCAGCAAGATCAGTTAATGCCACTTTATCCTGAGGACGTTTAGGTCCGGCCAGTGAAGGTACAACAGTTCCCAAATCAAGCTCTAAAGAATCAGTGTAGATTGGATCTTTAGCATCGTTTCTCCAGAATCCTTGTTCTTTGGCATAAGCTTCAACTAATTGAACACGGTCTTCATCGCGCCCAGAAAAACGAAGGTAATCAATCGTCTTTTCATCCACTGGAAAAAATCCACAAGTAGCACCGTATTCTGGGGCCATGTTAGCAACCGTGGCACGATCGGCAAGAGTCATATCTTTGAGCCCAGGGCCAAAAAATTCTACAAATTTATCAACTACGCCTTTTTTACGAAGCATTTGAGTCACAGTTAAAACGATATCAGTGGCGGTCACACCTTCTTTGGCCTTACCGGTAAATTTAAAACCTATGACTTCAGGAATGAGCATAGTCACGGCCTGACCAAGCATTGCGGCTTCAGCTTCAATACCACCCACACCCCAGCCTAGAACCGAAAGACCATTGATCATCGTGGTATGTGAATCTGTTCCCACGCATGTGTCACAGTAAGCAATTTCTTTACCATTTTCAGTTTTAGTC
>CANFNN010000151.1 GCA_947448095.1 Bacteriovoracaceae bacterium
ATAAAATGGGCTTTTCCAATCGCACAAATCAAAATATCTGCACTTCTTGTCAGCTCTTCTAAGTTTTGAGTTGAAGAATGAGCAAGAGTCACAGTGGCGTTTAAATTTGAAAGCAGCATAGACAGTGGTTTCCCAACAATGAGACTTCGACCAATAACCACCGCGTGCTTACCAGCAATTTCAATCCCATAAAATTGGAGCAGATGAATAATTCCCTTCGGCGTGCAAGGAAGCAGTAATTTCAAATCAGTACTACCAGTATAAATTTTCTGGGTATTAAACCCGTTAAATCCATCAATATCTTTAGTTGGTATAACTAAATTTGATATATTAAGTTTTTTCAACTGATCGGAAACTGGAAGTTGTATGATAATGCCGTGAATTTTTGGGTCACGGTTTAACTCTTCGATGTGGGTAACAAAGTCGTGATCGGAAATATTAGAAGGAAGCTGTAATAAATGAAACGTAGCTCCCACTTCTTCGCAGAGCTTTTTTTTATTTTTAATGTAAGTTAAGCTGGCCGGATTATCTCCCACCAAAACAACACTCATGCCAGGAATGATTCCGTGGCTCTTCAAAGTCTCACAACGAGACTTTAAGTCTATTTTGATTTGCTCCACTAATGGAAGGGCTGCGAGTATTTTAGCTGTCATATAAGATTGGGAAACTATAGTGGGGGATTCATAAAAAGTCCTTTCTTATTTATTCCTCCTGCAGTATCTGTTGAAGCATGAAAGTAAAATTCTATGTAGGTCTTGGGATGCAACTTTTCGGCTTAATTGCCGTAGGTCTTTGTTTTATTTCCGGCATAACTTATGGCGATTATGGCCAATTTGAATTGGCCCAGTTAGTTATTGGCTCTTTTGTCTTTTACGTTGGAAATTATTTAAAAGGTCGCTCTCTCGGCTAGACGCCACATTCCCTCTTCCTGTACAATTTCCGTACATGATTGTTTTAGCTATCGATCCAGGTTCAGTCACAGCCGGTTATGCCCTTCTGCAACAAGAGGGACGAAAAATTAATTACATCACTTCCGGAATTCTCAAGTTTAATAGCGAAGATGTTTTTTTGCATCGGGTAAAAGATATTTACGATCAAACCCTAAATCTTATTGACCAGCACTCGCCGGATGAAATCGCGCTTGAGTCCCTCATTTTCGTTAAGAGCCCAACGGCTCTTATTAAGCTGGCGCAGTCTCGAGGGACCATGCTCGCTGCCCTGACTCAGAAGTATCATCAAAAGATTTTTGAATATTCCCCCAATCTCGTGAAATCCACCGTTACCGGCCATGGTCACGCAGATAAAGAGGGCATTCAAAAAGTTCTTCAGCAATATTTGGGTCTTACTAATTTTAAAACTCATGATGAAAGTGATGCTGTCGCCATAGCTCTTTGTCACTTACTTCATCAAAATTTTCAAAAATTAAATATTCCCAAAAAAAAGAAAGTTGCCTCAAAAAGATTTGGGAACAGCCTCGCTTCCGCACTTGCTCATAAAATTAAGGACAAAGCTGTATGATTGGCTACTTATCGGGAACCGTTGTTTATTCTGATTCTCAAAAATCAATCATTCTTACCGCCCAAGGTGTGGGTTATGAAGTCAGCACTTCAACTCCCATGGTTCCGAATCGTGATATTGCTCTTTTTATTTCACATATCATTCGAGAAACGGCTCAGGACTTGTATGGGTTTGAAACAGCTGATGATAAAAAGTTTTTCGAAATGCTTCTAGATGTAAATGGAATTGGGCCTAAATCAGCCTTTTCCTTACTGTCTCATTTGGGAGTTCAGCAAATTATTACTGCGATAACTTTTGATAATACGGACTTACTCAAATCCGCTCCAGGAGTTGGGAAAAAAAGTGCTGAGCAAATTGTTCTTTCACTGAAAGACAAAATTTCAAAACTAGAAATTGGTTTTTCGACAAAAGAAAAGCCGATTAAAGCAGGGGCGAAGGTCTCGGCCGAAAATAAACAGGACGCGATGCTAGTCAGAGAAACGCTGGCAGCATGCCAAGAATTGGGCTTTAAAGATCAGGATGTTCTGCCGTTGCTTCAAAAGCATTTACAAAATAGTTTGGCCTTGAAACCCGAGGATTTAGTAAAAATTATTCTCAAAGAGTTAAGGTAATTCATGGCCGATAGAATAGTGACTGGCGATTTAACCCAAAATGATCGTGACCAAGAAGTTCAACTCAGACCACAGAATTTCTCCGAATTTATTGGCCAGCAAAAAGTTATCGATAATATTGACCTGATGGTGAAGTCGTCCATTATGCGCAAAACCGCTATGGACCACGTGCTTTTATCTGGTCCACCAGGGCTCGGTAAAACATCTTTGGCCATGCTCATCTCAAAAGCTCTCGGTTCAGAACTGCATTTAGTTTCAGGTCCGGCAATTGAAAAAAAGGGTGATATTGCAGCGGTTTTAACGAATTTGAAACCTAAGGATGTGCTTTTTATTGATGAAATTCATCGCATGCACATAACAGTTGAAGAAATTCTTTATTCGGCGATGGAAGATTTTCGTCTAGATATTCTAATCGGGCAGGGTGCTTCAGCTCGCACTATGCAAATTGACCTAGCACCTTTTACACTAATTGGTGCCACCACTCGTTCTGGATTGTTATCAAATCCTCTCAGAGATCGATTCATGGCCCATCTCAATTTTGATTTTTATGAGCCTGATATGCTTGCCAAAATTCTTATGAATAACGCTCGCAAAATGAATCTTGTTATGTCGGAAGAAGCAAAAATGCAGATCGCTAAACGTTCGCGTGGAACTCCACGGATTGCGAATAGAATTCTTCGGAGAGTCAGAGACTTTGCCCTCGTGAACAATTCAAAACAAGTAGAACATAAAGAAGTTCAGGCAGCTTTGCGGCTCTTAGATATCGATGATCTGGGTCTGGATTCAATGGATCGCAAAATCCTCTCGGTGATGAAAAATTATTATCAGGGTGGCCCTGTAGGTATCGAGGCTTTATCTGCTACTTTGGGTGAAGATAAGCAAACCATTGAGGAAGTTTATGAGCCGTATTTACTCAAAGAGGGGCTAATTCTTCGCACACCAAGAGGCAGGACACTCTCTGAGAAAGCCACTAAGCATATTGTGTAAACAGTACATGCTGGATAGATTTGATCAGGTAAAATAACTGCCCCTTAATTTTCTTCGACACAAAGTCATAAATTTCATTTATAATCGACAACAGACGTCATTTTATAAGGTTATTAATGATTTATCAACGCACTATAGCAAAAGAAGTTAAAGTCACCGGAATTGGGCTGCACTCGGGCAAAAAAGTGACCATGAGACTCATTCCTCAGGATATTGATTTTGGTATCCAGTTTATTCGAACTGACATTGCTAATGCACAAATGATGAAGGCCAACGCGCTCACGGTTGGGACCACTGAAAATGCGACGACACTAGGTTCAGGAGCTGAAGCCGTGCACACGGTGGAGCATCTCCTAGGAACTTTCTATGGCCTCGGCATTAATAATGTATTGATCGAAATCGACGGTCCAGAAGTTCCCATTATGGATGGATCTGGTGCTTCATTTGTTTTTCTTCTCAAAGAAACGGGGATTAAAAACCTCAATAAATCGAAGAAATTTCTCGTCATATTAGACACCGTCCGAGTTGAAAAAGACGGCAAATGGGCACAATTTGAACCCCATTCTAATTTGGCGATCGAATCAACGATTGTGTTTGCCCATCCAGCAATTAAAACTCAGCGGTTTAGTTTTGAGTTTTCTTGTGAGAATTTTATTAATGATATTGCTCGTGCGCGCACCTTCGGTTTTGCCCGAGATGTCGATATGTTAAAGCGTAAAGGTCTCATTAAAGGGGGATCCCTCGATAATGCGATCGTGCTTGATGACTATAAAGTCATGAACTCTGAAGGCCTGCGTTTTGAGAATGAATTCGTTCGTCACAAGATTCTTGATACAATTGGGGACGTGAGTCTTCTGGGCTTTGAAATTGCTGGAAAAATTACGACGTATAAATCTGGTCACAATTTACATAATCTTCTTTGCCGAAAACTTCTTGATACACCTTCGGCTTACGAAATCGTTGCTGCTTCTGCTCTCAAAGCTGAGGTGCGTGAAGCCCATAAATTGCCTCAATTTATCACAGTTTCTCACTGATTTTTTCCCAAAATCGGCGGATTAAGTTAACATACTTAAATCACCATGGAGGGATAAATGCGTCTATTAATAGGACTTCTTCTAATATCATTTAATGCTTTTGCCGCTGATTGGAACGATCTTGAAATCGATCAGAAATATAGTCTTCAGCAATCTTTTCAGCTGCCTCAAATTGAAAAAAATAAATCCTTAATCGATCTCATGGAAGGCGAAGCTGTCGTACTCAAAGAAATAATCGGTCTAGATATGATCAATGTAAGCCTCTTTAAATTTGAATATAAAAACTGTCCAGGCGTTGAGATGAAAACAGATATGGAAATCATCCCTGTTAAGAATACTTCTCCCGTGGTAGAAGTGGGCGCAGAATTAGAACAATGTATGCTTGAAATTTTCATTGAGAATAAAGACTTAATGACTCCGAGCTTATTTGAATAACGAGGATCTATGCGATTGTCTCAAGGCTTCTGGCAAACCTTAAAAGAAACCCCATCTGATGCCGACATTGTCTCTCAACAGTTAATGATGAGAGCAGGTCTGATGTATAAAACCGGTGCCGGTTTATATACTTATCTTCCGATGGCCTTCAAATCTCTCAAGAAGATTGAAAAAATCGTTCGTGAAGAACTAGATAAAATTAACTGCTTTGAAATTCAAATGCCAATTATGACTCCAGCCGAATTGTGGCAGGAAACTGGGCGCTTGGACTCCATGGGCGGTCAAATGTTGAGAGTGAAGGACCGGGCGGAAAGAGAAATTTGTTTTTCACCTACCAATGAAGAAACTGTTACGGATCTTTTTCGCCGGACTGTGAATTCTTATAAGCAGCTTCCCGTATGTCTCTACCAAATCAATACGAAATTTCGGGATGAAATCCGTCCACGTTTTGGATTAATGCGTGCTCGCGAGTTCACTATGAAAGATGGTTACTCATTTCATATGGATAAAGCCTCACTTGATAAGTTTTATGATGAAATTTACGCAGCTTATGAAAATATTTTCAAGCGCTTGGGCCTAGACTTTATTATCGTAGAAGCTGATGGTGGTGCCATGGCCGCTGGTGGCGCTAAAACCCATGAGTTCCAGGTAGTTGCAGATAGTGGCGAAGATTATGTGGTAACTGTCCCTAAAACGGGGTTTGCTGCCAATATTGAAAAAGCGATGACGATTCGAAAGAACATCACGCTTGCACCAGCGGCTGAACTCACTAAATTCTCAACTCCTAATCAGAAAACTTGCGAAGAGGTTTGTGCTGCTCAGGGAGTTCCTGTAACCCAGAGTTTGAAGTCACTGATTATGCACGTACTTATCAACAATAAAGATCAATTCTTTATGGTTATGCTTCTGGGGGATGATTCTCTGAATGAAGTGAAATTTAAAAATAAAGTGTCAGCTGAACACATTCGTCCTGCTCATCAAGCTGAACTTGATAACTTGGGACTGATTAAGGGCTTTATGGGTCCAACTACTTCAGCTGAAGGCTTCAAAGTTATCTTTGATGAGGCGATTGAGATGAATTCTTCATACATAGTCGGTGCCAATGAATCAGATCATCATTTGAAGGGATTTGTTCCAGCTCGCGATACCAAACCTAAGAATTTTAGGGCGGACATGAGAATGGCCAAAGAGGGTGACTTCATAGGTGATGATCAGATTGTGCTGAAAAAAGGTATAGAAGTTGGTCACATATTCCAACTTGGTGATAAATATACGAAAAGCATGAAAGTGACTGTGCTCAATGATCAAGGCAAAGCTGTGACTCCTATTATGGGTTGCTACGGAATTGGAATTACACGTGTTCTAGCTTCTGCCATTGAGCAAAGTAATGATAAAGATGGAATTATTTTTCCGGCCTCAATTTCTCCGTATGATCTTTATTTGGGTTACATTGGAAAAACTCCTGAAACAAAACAAGTTGTAGAAGATATCTATGCCGACCTTAGAAAAGAAGGTTATGAGATTCTCTTTGATGATCGCCAACTTGGCCCAGGCAGCATGTTTAAGGATGCCGATCTTATTGGTCTTCCGGTGAGAATTATCCTCGGTGAACGCGACTATAATGTGGACGGAATGATTGAAGTGAAAATTCGTAAAACTGGTGAAACGCTGAAATGCTTAAAAACTGATTTAGCTTCAACGGTTAAACAGAAACTTCAAGAGTTGGGCAAATGGAATTAGACTTCGAATTAATTTTTGGTTTGCATAGTATTGCTGCCGCTCTAAAAAATACCTCACGTATTCACCAGAAGCTTGTTGCTACTGATGAAGGCTTGATGGAGCTTCAGCGTAAACATAATATAAATCCACGAAACATAAACGTAGAAATTCAGATACTTGCCAGTCACGAACTACAGGAATCAGCTAAGTTCTTATGTATGGAAATGGATGTAGAATTTTTTCGTGTTCCGGGTGGAATCTACCTACAAACTTCTCCGCTTCAAACCTACGGCATTCAAGAATTTTTAAAGCGTCCCAATTCAAGACTTCTGGCGCTTGATCAGATCACGGATGTACATAATGGAGCTGCTATTTTGAGATCAGCTTGTTTTTATGGAGTTAATGGCGTTCTCATTCCATCTTCAAAATCTTTTGGCCTAACCCCTTCTTTTTACCGAATTGCCTCTGGAGCAACAGAGTACGTGAATCTAATTCGCGTGAATTCTCTGAGTAAGGCCGTTGGACAATTGAACGATGCAGGGTATTTAACAGTTGGGCTCTCAGAGCATTCTTCTGAAAATTTGACTCAATCAGATCTTCGAGCGCAAAACAAGATATGTTTACTCTTGGGTGCTGAGGAGACCGGCCTTTCTAACGCAGTCGCTAGATTAGTGCAGAAAAACATGAGTCTTCCCTCTCAGGGAGAGATAAAGTCGCTTAACGTAGCTTCAGCTGCTGCGATAGCCATGGAAAAATGTTTTGGCCTATAGCCTAAAAAAGCTTGATTTCGTAGACCACTCCCATTATAAATTCATACTCATTGATTAACGTTGATGTTATGGGCTGCTCTAGCTCAGTTGGTAGAGCAACGGTTTTGTAAACCGTAGGTCGCAGGTTCGACTCCTGTGAGCAGCTCCATTAAAGAATGGCGTG